>JASLSL010000331.1 GCA_030743445.1 Alphaproteobacteria bacterium | reverse complement strand
CGGCGACATGGCCGACAGCCTGACCGACGCCGCGTTCGGCCGGACTTTTTGCAACCCGGACGCCCTCGCGGAATCGCAAAAGAAGCTGCGCCACGACTTGCGCACCCCGATCAACGCCATCAAGGGCTATGGCGAAATGCTGCTCGAGGACCTCGAGGATTTCGAGGATGGCGAGCCCCTGCGCGCCGACTTCCAGAAATTGCTGCAGGAGGCCAACCGGCTGCTCTCGCGGCTTTATGCGATCTTCGACGACGGCCGATCGGCGGCACCCACGGCGTTCGCGGTGCCGGATGAGGTGGCTGTCGCCGCCGAGGCGGCACGCGCGATCACCGGCCGGATTCTGGTCGTCGACGACATCGAGGATAACCGCGAGGTCCTGTCCCGCCGGCTCGAGCGCGAAGGGCACACCGCGACCACCGCCAGCGGCGGGCGCGAAGCGCTCGACCTGTTGAAGCAGCAACGCCTCGACCTCGTTCTGCTCGACGTGATGATGCCGGAAATGGATGGATTTCAGGTCCTCGCCGAAATCAAGGCGGACGTGGATCTGCGCGAGATTCCGGTGATCATGATCTCGGCCGCCGACGAGATGGATCAGGTCATCAAATGCATCGAGGGCGGGGCCGAGGATTTCCTCGCCAAGCCGTTCGACCCGGTCCTGCTGCGCGCCCGCATCGGCGCGTGCCTGGAGAAGAAGCAGTGGCGCGACAGCCAGCGCGACTATCTCGACCGCATGGTCGAGGCGATGGACAGGGTCGAGCGCGGACAGCTCGACGTCCGGCTCGAGACAACCGGGTCGGACGTCTACGCGAATCTCTACAGCGGCTTCAACCTGATGGTCGAGGGGCTGAGCGAGGAGGCGCAGATCCTTGACATCGCCCAGACCCTGTCGGGCGAACTCAACATCGACACGTTGCTGCAGCGCATCATGGCGGCGACGACGCAGCTGTTGGACGCCGACCGCTCGACGCTGTTCATCTACAGCAAGAAGACCGACGAGCTGTGGTCGCGAATCGCCGAAGGCATGGAGACCAAGGAAATCCGCGTGCCGGCCACGAGCGGCATCGCCGGCGAGGTGTTCCAGAGCGGCGAGAAGGCCAACATTTCCGACCCCTACAACTATCCCGCCTTCAATCCCGAGGTCGACCTCCGGACCGGCTACAAGACGGAGAGCATCCTCTGCATGCCTATCACCAACAAGGAGGGCGCCACCGTCGGCGTGACCGAGGTGCTCAACAAGCGCGACGGCGTCTTCACCGGCCGCGACGAGGACCGGCTCGGCGCCTTCACCTCGCAGATCGCGATCACGTTGGAGAACGCCCAGCTGTTCGACGACGTGCTCAACATGAAGAACTACAACGAGAGCATCCTGAAGAGCACGAGCAACGGGCTGATCACGATCGACACCGAGCATCGCATCGTCACCGCCAACGACGTCGTGCTAGGGATGTTGGATTTGGCGGAAGCGGCGATCGTCGACCAGCCGGTGGGTGACGTGTTCACGGGCGACAACGCGTGGATCGCCGACATCGTCGCCAAGGTCGAGCGGACCGGCGAGCCCGACATCTCGGTCGACACCGACCTCCAGCTCGCCGACGGCAAGAGCGTTTCGATGAACCTGACCGTCGTCGCGCTGATCGACATCGACGACGAGCCGATCGGCTCGATGCTGATCATCGAGGACATCTCCAACGAGAAGCGCGTGCGCACCACGATGGCGCGCTACATGAGCAAGGAGGTCGCCGACGAGCTGCTCGCCGGCGGCGAGGACGAGCTCAGCGGCAAGAACCAGCATGCCTCGATCCTGTTCTCGGACATCCGCAATTTTACCAGCATGTCGGAGGCGCTCGGCGCCCGCGAGATGGTCGGCCTGCTGAACGAATACTTCGCCGACATGGTCGACGTGATCCTGGAGTACGGCGGCGTGCTCGACAAATACATCGGCGATTCGATCATGGCGCTGTTCGGCGTGCCGTTCGGCGGAGCGGAGGACGCGGACGACGCGGTCCGGGTCGCCAACCAGATGATGGTGGCGCTGCGCGGCCTGAACCGGCGCCGGATCGCGGGCGGCCACCCGCCCTTGAACATCGGCGTCGGCATCTCCACCGGCGAGGTCGTCGCCGGCAGCATCGGCTCGCCCAAGCGCATGGAATACACGGTGATCGGCGACACCGTGAACCTCGCCTCCAGGCTGGAGAGCGCCAACAAGTTCTACGGCACCAACATCCTGATCGGCGCGTCCACCGTCGGCGAGCTGACCACCGACACGCGGACCCGCGAGATCGACCTGATCCGGGTCAAGGGCAAGAAGGAACCGGTCGAGGTGTTCGAGGTGCTCGACCATCACATCGAGGCGACCTTCGCCAACCTGGAGCGCACGCTGGAGGCCTACGACAACGGCCTCGCCGCCTATCGCGAGCGCGACTGGCAGGCCGCGATGTCGCCCTTCGAGGCGGCGCTGTCGGCCAATCCCTTCGACACGCCCTCGCAGATCTATCTCGGGTGCGCCGAAGCGAACCTGAAAACCCCGCCGCCCGACGACTGGGACGGGGTCTGGATCCTGACCCAGAAGTAGCGCCGGGGTGCAAACCGGCCGCGCGCACGTAGGTGGCCGCGCGCTGGACCGCTTGCGTGCACTCGGATAATGTTCCGCCCGACGCGCCCGTAGCTCAGCTGGATAGAGCGTCGGCCTCCGGAGCCGAAGGTCACAGGTTCGAATCCTGTCGGGCGCGCCAACTATTTTTACCGAGCTATTTCCGCGACTTGGACCCCGCCGCCTCCACGAATTCACCCCATTCTCGCGCCAACGCCGCTTGCGGCTGGCCGAGTGCCGCCGGGTAGTCTCCAGTCCGGTAGAGGCGTTCCATGAACCGGCCGAGGTCGCCGCCGAGCTTTTCCTCGACGATCCAGGTCACCCACGAGCCGGCGATGGCGTAGGCGGCGCGCCTTGCCTCGGTATCGCGCCGGCGGGCGGTGGCCCACACGAATTCGGCGTCCGCCGGGGTCCGCACCCCGACATTGGGCGTGTTGCGCCAGCGCCGGGCCGAGCGGTGGATCGGGCGGCCATAGTTCGGCCAGCCGCGTTGCTCGCCGAACCTCGCCTGGGCATAGACCGCGAGGCCTTCCTTCAGCACCAAGGAGGTCCAGCCCTGGGCCAGCAGGTGGGTGATCTCGTGCGCGGTGATCGCGCGCGACTTCCGGATCAGCCGCGACGGAATATGAATTGTCGCCGGCGGGAAGTGGCGCCCGACGCCACGGTCGCGCACCTCGACGGTGATCCGGCCGACGTCCTTGCCGAACGCCCGACGCAATGCTGTGTATTCCCGCGCCGCCTGGCCCGCCAGGCGTTCCAGTTGTTGGGACCTGAGTTTCGGGTCGTGGTTGACCACGCGGACGGTCCTGTCGGCACTGAGAAACGCGTTCGCGTTTCGATTCGTTTCGCAACCGGACGCGAGCATGGCCAGCGCCGCCAGCGCCGCGATGGCGAAACCGATCGATGGCCGGCGCGTTATGCAATTCGATCTTGCCATGGGCGGAGTCTATAGTGATGGGCCGCATCGCGGCAAAATCGAACCCATATCCATAGGGAGACGCCTGATGGCCGAAGGGTCGGGTTACGGAAACGAAGGCTGCGGCTACATCGACGGCGAGTACGTGGCGATGTCGGACCTGCGGCTGCCGGTGACCGACCTCGGCTTCCAGCTCGCCGACATGTGCTATGACGCGCTCCACGTGTGGGACGGGCGTTTCTTCCGCATGGACGACCATCTCGACCGCTGGGAGCGCGCCGTCGCGGCGCGGCGTTACGATACATTGGGCCACGACCGCGAGGACTTCGCCGAGGTGCTGCACGGCTGCGTCGCGCGCGCCGGCCTGCAAAAGTCGATGGTCACCATCGTCGCCACGCGCGGCACGCCCGATAGCGGCCACAAGGACTTGCGCTCCTGCCGCAACCGCCTGATGGCCTGGGCGCTGCCCTACTACTCGGCGGTGTCGGACGAGGAGACCGAGCATGGCTGCGATATCGTCGTCGCCGAGACCGTCCGCATTCCACCGGACGCGGTCGATCCCACGATCAAGAATTACGGCCGCCTCGATTTCGTGCGTGCGATGTTCGAGGCCTACGACCGCGAGGCGCACTACGCCGTCCTGCTCGACCAAGAGGGCAACATCACCGAGGGTCGCGGCTGGAACATCTTCGCGCTGACCGGTGGCCGGCTGGTCTCGCCCGACCGCGGCGTGCTCGAGGGCATCACCCGAATGACCGTGAAGGGGTTGGCCGAGCGGCTCA
Source organism: Alphaproteobacteria bacterium (assembly GCA_030743445.1). Taxonomy (GTDB): domain Bacteria; phylum Pseudomonadota; class Alphaproteobacteria; order UBA8366; family UBA8366; genus JASLSL01. The sequence continues at coordinate 2,444 of JASLSL010000331.1, read as the reverse complement.
ACATCGACGCCCGGTTCGACGCCCTGAAGGTCGACGCGCTCCGTGCCGCCGACGAGGTGTTCCTGACCTCGACAGCGGGCGGCATCATCCCGGTCAACCAGATCGACGACGCGCCCGTCGGCGACGGTCAACCTGGGCCGGTGACCCAGCGCCTGACCCGGATGTACTGGGACCTGCACGACGACCCGGCCTACACCACGCCGGTGCGCTACGAGCTGGCGAACTAGGCGGGCCGGCGGAGAGCAACCGTGAGCGAATTTCCAAAGGAAACCGAGGTCGTCGTCGTCGGCGCCGGGATCGCCGGCACGATGACCGCCTATTTCCTCGCCAAGCGCGGCGTCCCCGTCGTGGTCTGCGAGAAGGGAAGGGTCGCGGGCGAGCAATCGTCGCGCAACTGGGGCTTCGTCCGGAAACAGGGCCGCGACCCGCGTGAGCTCCCGGCGGTCATCGAATCGCTGCGCATCTGGGAAGGTCTCGAGGCCGAGCTCGGCGAGGACATCGGCTGGCACCAGGGCGGCTCGCTCTACCTCGCCGAGAACGACGACGACCTGGCGCACTACGAGCGCTGGATGGACTTTGCCCGGGAGTACCAGCTCGACACGAGGCTCTTGTCGCCCGACGAGGTCGACGCGCAGATCGGCGGCGAGGGCCGCATATGGAAGGGCGGGATGTTCACAGCCAGCGACGGCAGGGCCGAGCCCGAAAAGGCGGTGCCGGCGGTCGCCCGCGCCCTCCAGCGCATGGGCGGCACGGTGTTGACCGAGTGCGCCGTTCGCACGGTCGAACGCGCCGCCGGCAAGGTCATCGGCGTGGTCACGGAAAAAGGCCCGATCGCCTGCCGCGCCGTGGTCTGCGCCGCCGGCGCCTGGTCGAGCCTGTTTAGCCGCAACCTCGGCCATGGCTTTCCCCAGCTCAAGGTCCGGGCCTCGGTGTTGCGCACCAAGCCGGCCCCGCTCGCGACCGAGAGCAACGTGATGTCGTCGGGCGCCGGGTTCCGCCGGCGCCAGGACGGCGGCTACACCATCGGCCGCTCGGGCGCAGCCATCTTCGAGATCGTGCCCGATGCGCTGCGCTACTTCCGGGACTTCCAGCCCGGCCGCAAATCCCAGCCGGGAATGAAGCTCAAGTTCAACGACGCGTTCTTCCGCGAGCTGGTCCGGCCGAACAAGTGGCAGGGCGACCAAGTGACCGCGTTCGAGCGTTACCGGGTGCTCGACCCCGCACCCGACATGGCGATGCTCGGCGGTATGATCCGCTTCGCCCGGCAAAACTTCCCGCAGCTCGGGCCCGTCGAGATCGCCGAGGCCTGGGCCGGGATGATCGACGTGACGCCGGACGCGATCCCGGTGATGAGCGCGGTCGACGGGCTCGAGGGCTACTTCGTCGCCACCGGATTCTCGGGCCACGGCTTCGGCATCGGGGCCGGGGTCGGCCGGATCATGGCCGAGCTGGCGATGGGCGAGAGCGTCTGCGTCGACCTGCACCCGTTCCGCCTCGCGCGGTTCACCGACGGCTCGCCGATCGAGTTGTTTTCCAAGCAGTCGTGGCGCGGGTGACGACGGCCGTCGTTCGGGCTTTAATAAGGATGTGAATTCGACCGCACGCAAGGAGACCCCACCATGGACGCCCCCGCCCCCCGGACCTACGACCCCAAGGAATTCCAGGCGCTGACCTTCCACGACGCCGTGCCGAGCTTCCGCGACGGCGGCGACACGCCGCGGAAGTATCTCGAGCGCTGCCTCGAGACGATCGCCGACCGCGAGCCGGTGGTGAAGGCGCTGGTTACGATCAACGAAGAGGGCGCGCGCGAGGCCGCCGACGCCAGCACGAAGCGCTGGAAGGATGGCAAGCTGCTCTCCCCGATCGACGGCCTGCCGATCGGCATCAAGGATCTGCTCGAGACCAAGGACATGCCGACCGAGATGGGCTGCGAGGCCTATCGCGGCAACTTCCCGAAGCGCGACAACGCCGCGGTCTGGGCCCTGCGCGAGGCGGGTGTGGTCGTGCTCGCCAAGACGGTGACGGCGGAGCTCGGCGGCTCGCATCCGGGCCCGACGACCAACCCGTTCGACCCCTCGCGCACGCCGGGCGGCTCGTCCTCGGGCTCGGCCGCCGCGGTCGCGGCCGGCATGGTGCCGGCGGCGATCGGCAGCCAGGTCGGCGGCTCGATCATCCGCCCCGCCGCCTTCTGCGGCAACGTGGCGCTCAAGCCGAGCCAGGGCGGCATCAACCGCGGCGAGCGCCAGGCCACCAGCATGAGCACCCACGGGCCGCACGCCAGATGCATCGAGGACATGTGGCAAGTGGCGATCGAGATCGCCATGCGCGCCGGCGGCGACCGCGGCTATCCGGGGCTGTTCGGCCCGCCCACACCACCCCCCGCGCGCAAGCCGGAGCGCTTGATCGTGCTCGAGGGCGACGGCTGGGCCGGGCTCGACGAGGCC
>JASLSL010000330.1 GCA_030743445.1 Alphaproteobacteria bacterium | reverse complement strand
CGTTGCTGTCGGGCGCGCCGCCGCGGGCGAACACGTCGAACAGCGTATGGCGAAGCGCGTCGGCGATGCCGGGCCCCCGGTCGGCGACATCGATACGGACGTTGCCGTCCGCCCCGGCGACGGAAACCGTGACCCGTCCCTCCGGCGGCGAGGCACCCACCGCGTTGGCCACCAGGTGATGGAATACCTGCAGCAGCCGCTCCCGGTCGCCTTCGACCGTGACGCCGGCGCCGGCCTCGAGCACGCAGGCGACGCCGCGGGCCTCGGCGCGCTCTCGCGCGTCCTCGATGACCTGCTCCAGCAGTGTGCCGAGATCGACCGCCTCGGTGTTGAACGACGCGCGGCCGGTGCGGATTTTCTCGATGGTGGCGAGATCGGTGATGATGCGGTGCATCCCGTCGGCGCCGGCGATTGCCATGCCGACCAACTCCGCCACCTCGGGCGGCAGGCTCTCGCCCTCGACGATCATGTCCAAGGCGCCGGCGATGGTCGTCAGCGGCGTGCCGAGCTCGTGGGTCACGTCGGAAACGAATGCGGCGCGCGCGGTGCCGCTTTCCTCCCGCGCCGCGACGAGATCCGCGTCGCGCGACTTGAGTTTTCTGTGCAGGGCCAAGTTCCAGGCCAAGAGCCCCGCGATCGCGGCGCCGGCGAGCACGATCAATACGGTGGTCACGCCGGGCGCTCCCGACTGGGCAATCGCTGCAAGCTGTCGGAGGTCATGTCCCCTCCGCGGTCGGTCGCGGTCAAGTCGATCCCAACCGCCTGTTCAACTCGCGCCCGACATCCTTCGGATCGACCGGTTTGGTGAAGTAGCCCGTCGCCCCGTTGGCGATCGCGGTCTCGACGTCGTTCGCCTTGCCGCGCGTCGTGAACATGAAGACGGGTATGTCCTTGGTCGCGTCCTTGTGCTTGAGCTCGAGCAGGACCTGCAAACCGTCGATGCCCGGCATCATCCAGTCGAGCAATATGGCGTCGGGTTTTTCGCTGGCCGCCGCCGCAAGGCCGGCCGAGCCGTCCTCGGCGACCAAGACCTCGAACCCCTCCTGGCCCAGGCGCAGTTTTAAAAGGTCCCGGGTATTCTTGTGGTCGTCGACGACCAGAATTCGGTACCCTGCCATTGGTCCTCCTCCCGCTGTCCACCGCAGCATAGGGGGTTTTCAAGGCAAATCGCTAATACAAATACGCCCGAAGGTCATCACCGGGGGCGTGCCCGGCGCTCAGTCTTCGTTCTCGGGCAGGGTGAAGAGCTCCCATTCGGCGCCGACGCCGCGCAGCTCGTGCATGCCCAGGGAGAGCAACTCGCCAGGGCAGCTGGCGGCGAACTCGGACGACATCAGGATCGGTTGGTCGAGCGTCTTGGTCATCGCCTCGATGCGCGCCGCCTCGTTGGCGGCGGCGCCGATCACCGTGAACTCGAGGCGCTCGGGAATGCCGATATTGCCGTAGGTGACGTCGCCCAAGTGCAGGCCGATACCGAAATCGAGCCGCGGGCGCTTGCCGGCCCTCGCCGTGGCGTTCATCACGTCGAGCCGCTGCTTGGCCTGGCGCGCGGCCTCCAGCGCCGCCTCGCAGGCCTCGAGGCCACTCGCGGCCCCGGCGCGCTCGGTGCGTTCCGGATCGGCGATCGGGAAGATCGCCAGCACCGCGTCGCCGACAAAGCGCAGCACCTCGCCGCCGTGGTCGATCACGGCGCCCGCCATGCAGTCAAAGAACCGGTTGAGATGGATCAGGAACTCGTCGCGCGACATCGAATCCGCGAGCGCCGTCGAGCCGCGCAGATCGCAGAACCAGATCACCGCGTGGATGTTTTCGCCGTCGCCGCGCTTGACCAGCCCGTCGAGCACCCGCTCCCCGGTGTGCTTGCCGAGGAAGGTCTGCATCAGGATCATCGCGTTGCGGCGCTTGGCGTGGACCTCGTAGAACCGGCTCAGCACCGGCAGGACCTCGTGGATATGGCCGAGGGCCGCGGTGGTGAAGCCGTCCGGCACATCGGTGGCCAACGTGATGGCGTTGATCTGGCCGTCGGAGAACGCTATCGGCATGGCGACGTAGTCGGTCATGCCTTGGGCGCGCAGGTCGGCCAGCACCGGGAAATCGTCCTCGCCCTGGGCGGTGAGCGAGCGCCGCACCCCGCCGGCACCCTCGAAGATCGGCATCAGCGGACTGTCGCGAAACTCGCCGGTCTCGAGGACATCGTGGGAAATCTCGAAACGCTCGACCTCGGCGGCGCCGATCGACCAGTTGTAGGCCGTCGCCGCCAGCAGCGGGTGCAGGGTGCGGATCACGATCCGCATCCGCCTGACCGGGATGTCCGCGGCGCCCAGCGCCTGGACGAGGCGGCGGGTCAACTCGCGCGAATTGGCCGCCTCCCAGGCCTCGCGCATCAACCAGTCCATCAGCGGGTTGTCGCGGAACGACTCGGCCTCGGCCGCGTGCTCCTGGACCCGCTCGCCGTCCTCGTACCACGCGTCCATCTTGTCGTCGTAAAAGGCGACATGGTCCTCGAGGTCGAGCGCGGCCTCGTCGGGCGTCTCGTAGCTCCACACCGCGTTCTCCGCGACCCGGTCGCCGACTCTGACGCTCCAATAGCTGGCGTTGCCCTTGAACAGGCAATGGGTGGTGTGGTCGGTGCGTTCCAACAGATCCATCCGCACGTCCCGGCGCGGGAAGTAATAGGTCGGCACCCGGCGGGTCTCCCGGAACTCCAGGACGTTTTCGCTGTCGGCGACGACCACGCCGTTGAACTTGACGTGGATGCGTTTGCCGGCGGGCGAGCAGCTCGTCCTGTACGCCGGGGTAAGGCCGTGTCCCGACGGACCCTCGATCTCGACTTGCGTTTCTGTCATGACACCAACTTTCGAGTTCGCTCTGCGAATCGAACCAAGCATATGCCTATATTTGCGGCCTCGCTTCGGAAGCAAGGGGTAGCGTCGCGAACCCACGCGAGTGTGATAGGCTCGGGCACATGGGGTCGAACGGATGAGACGTGTCTTGGGCACCGTCGTGCTCGCGATTTCCTTGCTGGCGCCGGCCGCCGCCGCCTTCGCCATGCACGGCTTGTCGACCGAGCATCCGATATCCCAGGTCGGAAAGCTGGCCCGGCAGTTGTTCTACGGCGACCGCGACGTCCGCATGAAATCGCTCGCGGCGCTGCGGGAACGCGGCAAGACCGACGTGGTGCCGGCGCTGATCCAGGCGCTCAGGTTCATCCCCGACGGCGAGGCGCTCAACGCGGCGCTCGAGGAGCTCGTCGGCGCGCGCCCCGGCGACACCTGGCACGATTGGATGCTGTGGCAGGAGAGCCATACCGAGATCGAACCGTTCGCCGGGTTCGACCGCTTCAAGGCCGACATCATGGCGATCGTCGACGAGAATTTCCGGATGTTCCTGCGCCCCGGCATCAAGCACGAAATCCGGCTCGAGGAGATCGCCTGGGGCGGTGTCGCCAAGGACGGCATCCCGGCGCTGATCGACCCGGACCACATATCGGCCTCCGAGGCCGACTACCTGGAGGACGACGAGCTGGTCTTCGGCGTCGCGATCGACGGCGACGCCCGGGCCTATCCGCTGCGCGTTCTCGATTGGCACGAGATGTTCAACGACGTCGTCGGCGGGGTCCCGGTGGCGCTCGCCTACTGCACGCTGTGCGGTTCGGGCATCCTCTACGAGACCCGCCTGCCGCCTCGGCCGAAGCCCTTCGTCTTCGGCTCGTCGGGGTTTCTCTACCGTTCCAACAAGCTGATGTACGACATCCAGACCCACTCGCTGTGGAACCAGTTCACCGGGCGGCCGGTGGTCGGGCCGCTGACCGGCTCCGGGATCGTGCTCAAGGTCCGGCCGGTGGCGATCACCAGCTGGAAGAAGTGGCGCCAACGCCACCCCAAGACCAAGGTGTTGTCGCTGCGCACCGGGTACGTGCGCGACTACACGCCGGGCCGGCCCTACGGGCGGTATTTCGCGAGCCCCGATCTGATGTTCCCGGCCCGGGTCCCGGACAAGCGCCTGAAGCCCAAGGACCATGTCTTCGCGCTCCGCGCCGACGGGCACGAAAAGGCGTGGCCGCTGTCGCTGTTCGCCGGCGGCAAGGTGGTCAACGACACGGTCGTCGACCTCGACGTGGTGTTGATCGGCGAGGCCGAGACCCGCACGGTCCGGGCCTATGACGCCAAGGGACGCGACTTCGAAGCGGTCGCGGGGTCGTTGGACGAGGTCACCGCCGAGGGCAAGGCGTGGAAAGTAACCGAAGACGCGCTGGTCGGCCCGGCCGGCGAGCGCCTGCCGCGGCTTGCGGGCCATATCGCCTATTGGTTCGCCTGGCAGGGCTTCAAGCCGAAGGCGGGGCTCTCGGGCAACTAGGAAACGACTACTCGCCGTCGCCGTCGATGGCGGTGAGTTTGGGCGGCGCCACCGGGTCTTCCTCGATCTCCTCGATCTCGACTTCGTCGATCCGGTTGGCGCGTTTGGTCACCTTGTCGGTCGAAATGCGGATCTGCCGGATGTCGTCGTCGACCTGCCCGAAATGGCGCTGCAGCTTCTCGACCCGGTCGTCGAGCCGGCCGACATCGTCGGCCATCAACCGGACCTCCTTCTGGATCAGCCCGGCCTGCTCGCGCATTTGGGCGTCCTTGAGAATCGCACGGATGGTGTTCAGGGTCGCCATCAGGGTCGTCGGCGAGACGATGTAGACCCGGGCGCGATACGATTTCTCGACGACCTCGCCCAATTCGGCGTGAAGTTCCGCATAGACCGCTTCGGAGGGCAGGAACATCAACGCCGATTCCGCCGTCTCGCCGGCGATGATGTAGCGCTCGGCGATGTCGTTGACGTGCTTCATCACGTCGGTGGCGAAGGCGCGCCGGGCCGCGGTACGGCTTGCGTCGTCCTCGGCCTTGCGCAGCGCGTGATAGCCTTCGAGCGGGAACTTGGCGTCGATCGCGATCGATCCGGGCGGATTGGGCAGCTTGAGCAAGCAGTCGACCCGGCTGCCGCTCGAGAGCGTGACCTGGAAATCGTAGGCCGAAGGCGGCAGGGCGTTGCGCACCTGGTCCTCGAGCTGGATCTCGCCGAAGGCGCCGCGCGCCTGCTTGTTCGAGAGCACCTCCTGCAGGTCGACCACGTCCTTGGAAAGCTTCGAGATGTTCTCCTGCGCCTTGCCGATGACCGCAAGATGGGCCTTCAGGTCGCCCATCGTGTTGGCGGTGTCGGTCGCCTGCTTGGTCAACGACTCGCCGACCCGTCGCGACACATGGGCGAGCCGTTCCTCGATCGCCTTGGTCAGCGCCCGTTCCTGGGCCTGCAGCCGCTCGGCGAGCTGGCTTTGGGCCAAGGCCTGCTGCTCGGCTAGCTGGGTGAGGCGTCCCGCGAGCTCCGACTCGCCGGCCGAGCCGCGTCCGCGCAGCGCCAGAAAAACCGCGACGGCGGCCGCGGCGACGGCGATCAGCGCGAGGAGGAGATCGATATCCATGGACCCGGAATCATACCGGATCGCCCGGTTTCGCCAAACCCGGGCCTGGAGGCGGCGGCTGCCATGGGCTTGACGGCCCGCCCAATCGGCCATACCTACCCCAACGTCACGAAACGATTCGCAGGGCTCCCCATGGCCAAGCTCTCGATCATCATCGCGCCCGATCCCCGGCTCAAGCTGAAGTGCGAGCCGGTGGCGGCGGTCGACGACGAGATCGCGAAGCTGATGGAGGACTTGCTGGACACCATGTATCTCGCCCCCGGCGTCGGGCTCGCCGCCCCCCAGGTCGGTCGCCCGATCCGGGTCATCGTGGTCGATCCCTCGGGCAAGGACGACGAGCGGGCCCCGGTCAAGCTCGCCAACCCGGTGCTGCTGTGGCAATCCGACGAACTCGTGACCTACGAGGAAGGCTGCCTGTCGCTGCCCGACATGTACGAGGACGTCGAACGGCCGGCGAAGATCCGGGTCAAGTATCTCGACGAGACCAACACCGAGCGCGAGCTCGAGGCGGAAGGCCTGCTCGCGACCTCGATCCAGCACGAGATGGACCACCTCGAGGGCATCATCTTCACCGACCACATCTCGAAGCTGAAGCGCAATATGATCATGCGCAAGCTCGCCAAGGTGAAGAAGCAAAAGGCGCAAGCCGCCGACTAAATGGGGACTGTCCCCATTTTATAAGGTATTGATTTATAACGAACCTAGTTCGAAGGGCGAACGATCGGATGAGCTTGAAACTCGCCTTCATGGGGACGCCGGATTTCGCGGTGCCGTCGCTCGCGGCACTGCTCGGCGCCGGGCACGAGATCGCCCGGGTCTACACCCAGCCGCCGCGCCCCGCCGGCCGCGGCAGACAAGACCGGCGCTCGCCGGTGCACGACTTCGCCGCGGCGAGCGGCCTCGCGGTCGAAACGCCGGAGACCTTGAAGGGCAACGCGGTCGCGGCGGCGCTCGCCGAGCTCGATCTTGTCGTCGTGACCGCCTATGGGTTGATCCTGCCAAGGCCGGTTCTGGACGCGCCGCGGCTCGGCTGCATCAATGTCCATGCCTCGGTGCTGCCGCGTTGGCGCGGGGCCGCACCGATCCAGCGCGCGATCCTGGCCGGCGACGCGATGACCGGGATCACCATCATGGAGATGGCGGAAGAGCTCGATGTCGGCCCGATCCTGCTGACCGCGCCGATGCCGATCGACCCGGATGCCACCGCCGGCCTGCTGCACGACGGCTTGGCCCGCCTCGGCGCCAAGCTGCTGGTCGAAGCGGTGGCCGGGCTCGAGGCCGGGCGGATCGTCGCCACGCCCCAGCCGGACGTGGGCGCGACCTATGCCGAAAAGATCACGCCCGCCGACGCCAGGGTCGACTGGTCCCGCCCAGCCGTGGAGATCGAGCGCCAGGTCCGCGCCATGGCCCCGGTGCCCGGCGCCTGGTTCGAGGCCGGCGGCGTTCGGGTCAAGCTGCTCGCGGCCGAGGTCGTTGCGGCCGAGGTCGTTGCGACCGAGGTCGCGGACGGCGAGGGGGCGCCCGGCGCTGTGTTGGACGACGGGCTGCTGGTCGCCTGCGGCGATGGCGCGCTCCGGCTCGCCCGGCTGCAGCGCGCCGGGGCCAAGGCCTTGGACGCGGCCGACTATCTGCGCGGCCACCCGACGGGAAAGGGCGAGGTTTTCGAATGACCGGCTACCAAAGAGCCCACACCCACCCACATCGCGGGGGCCACCCACACCCCCAGGCGCGGGGGGGGGGTAGGCGGCGTGGCCGCCCGTTGCCCCACCCGGTTCACCACAC
>JASLSL010000329.1 GCA_030743445.1 Alphaproteobacteria bacterium | reverse complement strand
CGAGCGTGCGGTGGATGCCGGCGGCGACCTCGGTCATCGGCAGCGGTGCGCCCGTCGCCGTGCCGAGGTCGAGCACGGTGTCGAGGTCCATCAACATGGTGCGAAGGTGGCTCTCGACGGTGTCGTCGCCGGACGCCATGCGGACCATCCATTCCTGCAGCGGGCGCGAGTCCGCCCGGCCGCCGGCGAGTGCGGGCGGGATCTTGGTGACGTCGACCCCGGCCTCGAGGGCCAGCCGCGTCGCCTCCGCGACCAGGGTCACGGTGCAGCCGACCAGGAGCTGGTTGATCAGCTTGGTGGTCTGCCCGGCCCCAGTCGGGCCCATCAGGGTCGCGCGCTGGGCGAGGTGCTCGATCACCGGCGCCGCGCGGTCGAAATCCGCCTCGCTGCCGCCGCACATCACCACGAGCTGCCCGGTCTCGGCCCCGATCACCCCGCCCGAGACCGGGGCGTCGAGCCAGCCCATGCCGCCGGTTTGATCGGCGAGGCGCGAGGCCATCTCCACGGCCGCGTCGGGGCGCATCGAAGACATGTCGACCAACAGCTTGTCCGCCGTCCCGCCCTCGGCGATGCCGCCGGCCCGGAACACCACCGCCTCGACCGCTTGGGTATCGGAAACGCAGGTGAAGATGATATCGGATGCCCGCGCGACCTCGGCGGCGCTCTCCGCCCACCTGGCGCCGGCGTCGACCACCGGCTGGACCTTCCCGGGGTTGCGGCCCCAGACCGCGACTTCGTAGCCGGCCGCCACCAGGCGCAGCGCCATCGGCCCGCCCATCAGGCCGATGCCGATATAGCCGATCCTGGATTTGGTTTCGTTCATGGCGATCTCCTTGGATCCCGGGTGTTGCGGCGCGTCCCGAAACAACTATGCAACCTTGCGCCAAGACATGCTAATTTAGCGTCCTCAAACCTTGGCGGATGAGAGAATGTTGGAACTGAACAACGAAACGATCGCCGTGATCCCCGAATCCAACCGGCGGGACCGCAGCGAACGGCGGGGCGAGAACGGCAACGACAGGCGCACCGATTCGAATCGCCGCGAGGCCAACGACCGGCGGGACGAGAACGGCAATGCGACCGGCGAAGACAAGCGCGCCAAATCGGACCGCCGCGAGGCCAACGACCGGCGACGCGAGAACGGCGAAGACAAGCGCGCCAAATCGGACCGCCGCGAGGCCAACGACCGGCGCGGCCTCTATGCCGCGGTGAAGTACACCTCGCCGGAAGCCCTCACCGAGTTGCGCATCTGGCTCGGCGAGAACTGCGGCGGCGATTGGAGCATCAGCGTCGAGAACGTCAATGCGGTGAAGTCGTGGGGCAGTTTCCGCGTCCGCTTCGAGCAGGCGCGCGACCTCGACAAGTTCATGAACACACTCGCCGCCTAAGCACGCCGCCTACGCGACCCTGTCGCCTACGCGACTTCGAACAGCCCCGCGGCACCCATGCCGCCTCCGATGCACATGGTGCAGACCACGTTCTTGGCGCCCCGGCGCTTGCCTTCGATCAGCGCGTGGCCGACCATTCGCGACCCGCTCATGCCATAGGGATGGCCGATCGCGACGGCGCCGCCGTTGACGTTCAGGGTCTCGTTCGGAATGCCGAGCTTGTCGCGGCAGTAGACCACTTGCACCGCGAACGCCTCGTTGAGCTCCCATAGGTCGATGTCGTCCATCTTCAGGCCGTGGCGCTCGAGCAGCTGGGGCACCGCGTAGACCGGGCCGATGCCCATCTCGTCGGGCTCGCAGCCGGCGACCGCGAGGCCGCGGAAGTAGCCCATCGGCTCGATGCCGCGCTTCTCCGCCTGCTTGGCGTCCATGACGACGCAGGCCGAGGCTCCGTCGGAAAGTTGGCTCGCGTTGCCGGCGGTGATGAAGCAATCCTCGCCCATCACCGGCTCCAATGCCGCGAGGCCGTCGAGCGAGGTCGTCGGCCGGTTGCACTCGTCCTGCTCGAGCGTGACTTCTTCTTCCGATGTCTCACCGGTTTCCTTGTCGGTGACGATCTTGGTCGTGGTCATCGCCACGATCTCGTCGTCGAACTTGCTGGCCTGCTGGCCCGCCGCGATGCGGAGCTGGCTCTGCAGCCCGTACTCGTCCTGCGCCTCGCGGGTGATGCCGTAGCGCTTGGCGACGGTCTCGGCGGTCTGGATCATGGTGTCGTAGATCGCCGGCTTGTGCTCGTCGATCCACTCGTTGTGGGCGCGGAAGCCGTTCTTGTTCTCGTTCTGCACCAGGCTGATTGATTCGAGCCCGCCGGCGACCATCACCGGCACGCCGTCGACGATCACCCGCTGAGCGGCCATGGCGATGGTCTGCATGCCGGACGAGCAGAACCGGTTGACCGTGGCCCCGGCGGTGGTCACCGGCAGGCCGGCGCGAATCGCGATCTGGCGGGCGATATTGTTGCCGGTCGCGCCCTCGGGCATGGCGCAGCCCATCAGCACGTCCTCGACCTCTTCCGGCTCGACGCCGGCGCGCTCGATCGCGTGGCGGACCGCATGCGCGCCCATGTCGGCGCCGTGGGTGTTGTTGAAGGCGCCCCGATAGGCCTTGCCGATCGGGGTCCGGGCGGTGGAAACGATGACCGCTTCGCGCATGGCGTTACTCCCTCTCCTGTGTTCGCTTGGTTGTTGGCTGCAAGGTTAAGCCAGAAATCCCGCCGAACCAATGGGTTTGGTCCACGGCCTTGCATAGCTATGGTGGTGGGCGACGAGATGCCGGGCGGGCGTACATGGATACGGAAATCATCGAGCTTCGCGGGATCAAGACAGAGTCGGACGGCTCGCAAACCGAAATCGTCGCGCGTATTCATCCACCAACGACGACGGAGGAAGGCACGTTCTGCGTGATCGAGATTCCAGAATTTAGAGAATCCGGTTATCGAATTTTTGGCGTGGAGGACGCGCAGGCAATAGAATTTTCCCACATGCTTGTCGAGCGAATGTTCGACCATCATGGCGTCACCCGGGTCGAGGATTAGCGCGGCTTTTCAAACAAGGCCCCTCACCCTCCCACCGCTTCGCGGCGGGGCCCTCCCTCTCCCGCAAGCGGGAGAGGGTATTTGGTGCATGCGCTTAAACCCCTCTCCCATGCAATGGGAGAGGGAGGGGCCCGCGAAGCGGGAGGGTGAGGGTGGCCGCGAGGCGGCCGTCAGGCGGGCTTGGTCCCGGTAACCCGTGAAAGCGTGCCCTTGACGAATTCGTGCACCGCGACTTGGCTGAAGCCGGCGGCCTCGAGGTAGCCGATGCATTCGGCCTCGGTGTGGGCGACGCCGGTCGACCGGTTGACCGCCTCGGACAATCCCCAGAGCGCCGGGCCGAGCGGGCCGGTGCGGTCGTTGCGGAGCATCTCGCCGACCAGGTGCATCTCGCCGCCGGGCAGCAGCGCATCGAACGCCTTCTGGATCACCTGGGCGATGATCTCGCGGCTGTAGGCCGGCAGGTTGCTCGCCATCACCGCAACGTCGCAATCGTCGGGGAACGGGTCGCTCGTAAAGTCGCAGGCCACCGCCTCGACCCGGTCCGAGACCCCGTTCTCCGCGATGAACTCGCCGGCGACCACGACCACCGGCGGCAGGTCGAGCACCACGGCGCGGAGCCCCGGATTCGCCTTCACCGCGGCGATGCAATAGGCGCCGGAGCCGCCGCCGAGGTCCATCATCCGGCCGCGGCCCGAGAGGTCGACCTGGCGGACGAACAACCGCGCCGCACCCCGGCCGACCGAGTACGTCGCCGCGTGGTACGTGCGGTAGTCCTCGACCGAGAGCTCCATATACTGGCCGAGCACGTCCATATGCTTGGCCCGAAGGTGCTCGGTCAGGTGGCCCCACTTGTCCCAGCGCGGCTTGGTGAAAAGGATCCAGGGGCCGGCATAGCGCGGACTGCCCTCCACGAGAAACCGCTCGACGTCGGGCGCGTTGCGGTAGCGCCCACCCTCGACCTCGACCAGCTCCATCGCTACGGCGGCGGTGACGATGCGTTCGGCGTTGGGCTCGGTGATATGGATCGCCGCCGCGATCTCGGCATTCGTGCCCGCACCCTTGGAGATCGCCGTGAACAACCCCAGCTCGACCGCCGACATCAACGCCGCCGCCTTCCAATAGCCCTGCACCATCTCCTGCAGACGCACCGTGGTCAGGCGTTTTTCGCTCATCGGAGATAGAACCTGGTGCCGCAGACCGTGACCGCATGGCCGTTTACCGGGCAGCCGCGGGCTTGCGCCGTCGCGATCACATGCGCCCGGTCGGCGACCCCGAGGTCGACCCCGCCCAAGCCCTCGCCGCGCCCGTCCGCGACAGGGACGAAACGCAGCGTGGCATTCTCCAAGGCGAGCGCCGGGTTGCCGTCGCCGTCGCTGCCGACCTCGACGTCCAAAATCTCGCCCCAGCGCGCCGCCAGTGCGGCCGGATCGTCCGATTGCAGTTCGGCCCCGGTCATTGCGCCCACCACGTCGGTGCGAACCGCGTCCCGCCAGTCGCCGCCCGCCGGGTGCCACGGGCCCTCCGGTCCCTGGTCGCCGGTGCCGGTGCTGGTCTCGAGTATCGCGCCGCCGGTGTCCTTCGGGTGTAGCTGCAGGCCGAGATAGTCGCCGTAGTCGAGCCGGTTGATCACCCGCACGCCGAGCGCCTTCATACGCCGTTCGTGCGCCGCCGCGTCGTCGCATTGCAGGATCACCATGTAGCCGCCAGGGCCGCCACGGCGCGCGAGATAGCGCCCGGCCGTGGTGCCGTCCTCGACCGGCGCCACCACCTCCATGAAGTTGGGTCCGATCGGCAGCAGCGCGTTCTCGAGCCCGTACTTCGCGACGTTCGGGTCGTGGAAGCAGGTTTCGAGCCCGAACATGGCTTTCAAATCCTCGACCGCCGGGCCGAGGGCGTCGGCGACGAGGCAGATTTGACGCAAGCGGAGCATCAGTCGAAGCCTTCGAGTGGTTTCATCAGGCCCCTCACCCTCCCACCGCCTCGCGGCGGGGCCCTCCCTCTCCCGCAAGCGGGAGAGGGTATTTGGTGGATGCCCTATAACCCCTCTCCCGTGAAAACGGGAGAGGGAGGGGACCCGCTGCTCGAAGAGCAGTGGGGAGGGTGAGGGTTTTCCTCACCGCCCCTGGAACACCGGTTGGCGCTTCTCGACGAAGGCGGCGGCGGCTTCCTTGTGGTCCTCGGTCCAGCTGCAGCGCGAATGGCCGACCGCCTCCATGTCGAGCACCTGGGCCAAGGGCTGGGTCAGCGCCGCGTTCAGGTTCTTCTTCATGTACGAGAGCGCCACGCGCGGGCCGTCGGCGAGGCGCTTGGCGAGCTCCATCGCCGCCGATTCGAGCTCGTCGTCGGGCACCACCTTGTTCACGAGACCCAAGCTCAAGGCCTCCTCGGCCTCGACCCGGTCGGCGGTGAAGTAGAGCTCGCGCGCCTTGGCCGGGCCGACCAGCTTGGTCAGGAACCAGCTGCCGCCGAAATCACCCGACAGCGCCACGTTGCGGAAGGCGGTGATCAAACGCGCGGTCTCGCTCGCGACCCGCAAGTCGCAGGCCAGCGCCAGCGACAGCCCGGCGCCGGCCGCCGGACCGCGGATCGCGGCGATCGTCGGCACCGGCACTTCGTGCAGCGCCTGCGAGACCTCCATCCGGCTGCGCAGGTTGTGCATCCGTTCCTCGACGCTCATCTCGCGGTCGCGGCCCGCCGCCATCGCTTTGACGTCGCCGCCGGCGCAGAAGCCGCGGCCCGCCCCGATCAGCACGATCGCGCCGACCGCGCCGTCGGCGGCGAGCCGCTCGACCTTCTCGTGCATGTCGCCCAGCATGTCGCGGGTCACCGCGTTCAGGGCGTCCGGCCGGTTCATGGTGATCGTCGCGACGCCGTCCTCGACGACCTCGAGCAGTTCCTCGGTCATGGTGTATGTTCCCTGGTTCGTTTGCTCCCGCAACGTAGCGCCCGAGCGCGACAATACGCAACATGGCGGCGTCGCCTGACGCCTGGTTATAATACGCGCCTTGGAGGAGAGGCATGGCCTATAGCAAGATCGAAGTGACGCCCTATGGCGGCGCCGTCGGCGCCGAGGTCGGTGGCGTCGATCTCGGCGAGCTCGACAACGAGACCTTCGCCGAGATCGAGCAAGCGCTCTATGAGAACCTGGTGCTGTTCTTCCACGATCAGGACATCACCGAGGACGAGCAGGTCGCCTTCGCCGCGCGCTTCGGGCCGATCGGCTACTACCCCTTCGTCGAGGGGTTGCGGGACCATCCCGAGATCGTCCCGGTGCTGAAGGAAGCGGGCGAATCCTTGAACTTCGGCGGCGTCTGGCATTCCGACACCGCCTATCTGGAGAAACCGCCGATGGGCTCGGTGCTCTACGCCAAGGAGCTGCCGCCGGTCGGCGGCGATACGCTGTGGTCGAACATGTACCTCGCCTACGAGCGGCTCTCGGGGGGCATGAAGGACGTGCTCGACGGGCTGAAGGCGGTCAACAGCTCGCGCAAGGGTCCGGCCGCGATCACCCGCGAGGCCCGGATCGAGGACCACGGCAAGGAAGACGCGGCGGACTACTACGAGGCGGTGCATCCGGCGATCCGTATCCATCCGGCTACCGGCAAAAAGGCGATCTACGTCAATATCGGCCACACGGCGAATTTCGAAGGCATGACCGAGGAAGAGAGCGCGCCGATCCTGAACTACCTGTTCGAGCACGCGATCCGGCCCGAATTCACCTGCCGCTTCAAATGGGAGGTCGGCGATGTCGCGGTCTGGGACAACCGCTGCGCCCAGCACTACGCGATGAACGACTACCACGGCCATCGGCGGCTGATGCACCGGGTGACGATCGAGGGCGAAGCCCCGGCCTGACCCTTCGGGCCCTCACCCGCTCGCATTCGCTCGCCACCCTCTCCCGCATGCGGGAGAGGGTTATCCGTTCCGAACTCGATGTCAAAGCCCCTCTCCCATGCCAATGGGAGAGGGAGGGGCCCGATCGAACGTAGTGAGATTGGGAGGGTGAGGGGGGCGTCAGCCCTTCCGCCGGCCCTGCTTCGGCAGATTCGGCGGCTTCTCCGGCCGCTCCGGTCCCCACACCTTGCTGTAATAGGTCTCGGCCAGATTGAGCGCGCCGACCGGGTTGTGCGCCAGCACCCGATCCTTGGCGACCAGGGTCGTCGCCAATCCCTCCGAGTGCCGGAAGAACAGGCTGTCGTGGCCGACGCAGAGGCCGAGCACGACGTTGAGCTCGCAGCCGGCCTGGTTCAGTAATTCCGCCTGGCCGACCGGGTTGCACATCGATTCGTGCCCGCCGGGGCGAATTTTCTCGCAATCCTCGAGCCCGATCTCCTCCTTGGCGATGCCGCCGTGTTTGCAGGCGACCGAGGCGACCTCGAAGCCGTGGCTCTCGAGGATTTGGCTCAGGGTGTTGGCCTGGTCGACGAAGCTGATGCAGGTCGAGATGCCGATCTTCTTGAAGCCCATCTTCCGGGCGAACTGGCAGATCTCCTCGACCCGGGTCCACTGGCAGTAGCCCTCGGCCTCGATCCGCGTCGATTCCTGGGCGACGCGCTTCGTCTCCGGGTCGGCGTAGAGCGCCCAGGCGGCATCGATCTCTTCCGGCACGACCTTGGAGGGACAGAAGCCGGGGCCGCGGACCTCGGACTCGCCCTCGCGGCAGGCGCGGACCGTCGGCGGGCAATAGGCGCAGCCCGGGTCGGTGTACTGGGTCGTCGTCGGGTTCGGTTCGGGTTTCGGATTGCGCGCGGCTATGGGGCCCTCCTGCGTCGAGCTCGGACTAATCCAAGCTGCAGCATAGGGGCCGACACCGTCACGGCATTGATCTGGATCAGGTCAGAGCTTGCGCCGGCACATGTCGATGAAATGGGCGTGGACGCGCTCGGCCTCCTTCTCGTTGTAGACATCGCGCGCCGGGAAGCAGAACCCGTGCGCGGTGTCGGGAATGACCTCGAGCACGTGGTCGACGCCGTGCTAGTCCAACTCGCGCTGCAGGGTCGGGACCACGTAGTCGGGCACCGTCTCGTCGACTTCGGCGAAGCCGTAATACATCTCGGCCTCGATGTGCTTGACCAGGCGGTGCGAGGAATTCTCCTGCCGGGTCACGATCGCGACCCCGTAGAGCGAGGCCGCAGCGCCGAAATCCTTGGGGAAC
>JASLSL010000328.1 GCA_030743445.1 Alphaproteobacteria bacterium | reverse complement strand
TCGACATGACCGGCAAGACCGCGGTGATTACCGGCTCGACCAAGGGGATCGGCAAGGCGATCGCCCAGCGCATGGCCGAGCACGGCGCCAACATCGTCGTCTCCTCGCGCAAGGAGGACGTCTGTGAGGCGGTCGCGGCCGACATCAACGCGAACTGGGTCCAGGGCGACGCCAAGGCGATCCCGATGGCCTGCAACATCCAGCACAAGGACCATCTGCAGGGTCTGGTCGACCGGGCGTTGGCGGAGTTCGGCCGGATCGACGTGCTGGTCTGCAACGCCGCGGTGAACCCCTATTTAGGGCCGTCGAAGGACATCCCGGACGAGGCCTTCAACCGGATCATGGAATCGAACATCCGCTCGAATTTCTGGCTCAGCCACATGGTGCTGCCGGGGATGGTCGAGCGCAACGACGGGGCGATCATCATCGTCAGCTCGATCGGCGGGTTGCGCGGCTCGGTCGGGCTCGCGGCCTACGGCATCTCGAAGGCGGCCGACATGCAGATCGCGCGCAACCTGGCGGTCGAGTACGGGCCGCACAACATACGCGTCAACGCGATCGCCCCGGGGCTGATCAAGACCGACAGGGCCCGCGCCTTGTGGGTGGACGACGCGCGCCGCGCCGGGCGCGCGGCGACGACCCCGCTGCGCCGGCTCGGCGAGCCCGACGACATCGCCGGGGCCGCGGTGCTGCTCGCGACCCAGGCCGGCGCGTTCATCACCGGCCAAACCATCATCGTCGACGGCGGGGTCACGATCGCGCCGGGTTGAGCTCTACCGTCATACCCGGCGCGCCAGCCAGATCAACGCGCTTGCCGCCGCCAGGTAGGTCGCGGCGCCGGCGGCCAGGACGTCGAGCCGGGCGCCAGCATCGATCATCAGGCCGAGAGCGGGCGGCCCGAGGGCAGAAGCGAAGACACTGAGGGTTACAACCAGGCCGCGAATGGCGCCGATATGGCGGACGCCGAAGACCTCGGCCAACATGTTCGGAAGCACGGTCGCCATGGCTCCGGAGCCGACGCCGGAAAGCCCGAGATAGACCCAGGCCCAGCCGGCGTCCCCACCGAACCCGAGCGCCAACACGCCCATGGCGAAGGGAATCAGCACGAAGGGCAGGAGCCGAACCGCCCCGACCCTGTCGATCAGCGGACCGACGATCAGCGAGACCAACGTCGCCATCAGGGCGAAGACGGCGTAGCCGCCAGTGACCCAGGCAGGCGACCAGGACTTCAGTCCGGCGACGGTGAGCTGATGGAAGAACAGCGCCGTCTCGAAAAACGACGGCGCGAGAATGCCGGGTAGGATCATGTAGAAGAACGGCGAGTGTAGCGCCTGACCCAGGGTGCGTTCACCCGGGGTCCGCTCGGGCATGGCGGGCGACCCGACCCCGGCGGGATCGGGCGGCCCGGACGCGATTCCGCGCCCGCCGCCGTCACCGTCGACAGCCGGCCTCGAGTCTCGCGCCAGCAACGCCGCCACCGCGGGCAGCAACAGTAGCGAGAGCAAGAGCGCGCAAAGGGCGAAAGTCCAGCGCCAGCCGATCACGGCCATCACGGCGACCGCGGCGAAGGGCAAGACCGCGCGCCCGGCGGGAAAGCCGAGGATCGCGACCGCCAGCGCCTTGCCCCGGTCGCGCCGGAAATGCTTCACCATCGAGGTGACCGCGGTGTGGCTCGCCAACCCCTGGCCCGAGTGGCGCAGAAGGAACACCACCGGTATCAGGCACCAGGCCGCCGGGGTGAGCGCCGCCGCCGCCGTGGCCGTGATGAGCCCGCCGCAGACCAGAAGAGCGTAGGGCCGGAGCTCCATCCGGTCGATCAACCGCGTGGTGAAAGGAAGCAGGGCCGCGGAGAGCACCGTCCCCGCCATGTAGATCGACCCCCAGCCGGCGTGCGTCAGACCGAACGTCGACTCGATCCCGGGCCCGAACACGCCGATGAAAAATGTCTGCCCGAAGCTCGAGCCGAACGTCATCAGGAATCCGAAGGCCAGCATCCGCCGGTTATCCCTGACGAAACGGAAATACCCCGGACTCGGGGCGCCGTTCATCGTCCGAATTCGTTAGCTGGACGGGAGAGCGTCATGGATAAATCGAGCCGTTCCGCCCCCCTTCTCACCGCTTCGCGGCTACTTCCGCTCGATGAGCTGGTAGAGCACGCCGTGGCTGTCCTTGGGGTGGACGAAGATCATGTCGCCGGCCTCGATCAGGTTGGCGCCGCCCGCCCGCATCGCCTCCGCCTCGGCCGCCAAGTCGTCGACCGCGAGCGCCACCAGGTGCAGGCCCTCGCCCTGCCGCTCGAGCGACTTGCCGATGGCGCCGCCGTCGCCCAAGGGCTCGGCGAGCTCGATGAAGCGGCCGGAATCGCCGAGCGGCAGGATCGCCCGCCGCATGCCGAGGTCGGGCCGGTCCTCGGGCGCCGCCTTGGCCTTCATGCCGAGCTTGCCTTCGTAGTCCTCGAGGCTCTGGTCCAGGTCCTTGACCCGCACCACGATGTGATCGATCCATTTAGGCATGTCCGTCTCCCTTGTGTGTTGTCGGTTCTAAGTATCCAGCCACAGCTTCTGCCGGTAGCCGCGCAGATCCATTTCGAAGTCGAGGCCGACGATCGGCGGGCGGCTGAGGTACCAGTGGACGCCGTGCACCGCGTGCGCGCCGATCTTCTCGACCAGTTGCGCTGCGAGATACGATGCGTCGGTCACGGCGGTGTAGACGTTGACCGCGGTGACGTCACCCCAATCCATGCCGAGGCCCGAGAGCCGGGCCTGCATGATCTCCATCACCCGGGCCGATTTCGCCGCCATGGCGCCCGCCGAGGTGTCGCCCTCGCGCACGATGCCGCCGAGCCCGCCCCCGGTGGTCTCGCCGCCGCCGGCGCCGACGAACGTTCGCGGCGTATCTTCAGCCGGCACGGTATAGGAAAACCCGTAAAGAAGGGTCTCGTCCGGCGGGCCCACGACCGGCGAGACGTTGGTCCGCGCCACCGGGTTGATGTCGTCGAGCAATATCTCCCAGTCGCTCAGCAACTCGCGGTAGCCGGCGTTGAACTCGGCGAAACCGTCGAGGCTCATCGGCGCCGGGCAGCGCAGCTCGATGCCGCAGAGCGCCTGGCGCGGCCGCCCCGCGGCATTCAGGTGCCGGTCGATCAGCGCGAAGCCCTGGCGCCACGGCACCGGCGTGCGCAAGACCCCGTGCACGACCTCGTGGCCCGGCATCGCCGCCGCACCAGAGGAGAAAGGCTCGATCCCCGGCAGGAAGATGTAGTTGCCGGCGGCATTCTCGACTGCGTCCATTCGTAATCCCTCCCCTATCGCTTGGCGGCCATCGCGGCCCAGTCGTCGTCCGACATTTCCTCGCCGACCCAGGTGAACTGTCCCGCCCCGCGCAGCCAGGCGCCGCCGTCGATGGTGACGCACTCGCCGGTGACGAAGCCGGCCTCGTCCGACATCAAATATGACGCGAGGTTGGTGAGCTCCGCATGGTCGCCGAACCGGCCCAAGGGCGCATAATTCTCGAACTTCTCGGCCACGTCCGGGTTGGCGAGGAGGCGCGACCACGCGCCCTCTGTCGGGAACGCGCCGGGGGCGATCGAGTTGAGCCGGATGCCCTTCGGCCCCCACTCGACCGCAAGGCTCTTGGTCATCGCCCAGACCGCCGACTTGCCCATCACCGAGGGCAGCACGTAGGCCGACCCAGTCCAGGAATAGGTCGTGACGATGGAGAGCACCGAGGCCTTGGCGCCGTCCTCGATCCAGCGCTTGCCGCAGCCCAGTGTCATGTAGCCCGAGCCGTGCAGCACGATGCCGAGCACCGCGTCGAGCGCCCGGTAGCTCAAGGTCTCGGACTTGGCGATGAAGTTGCCGGCGGCGTTGTTGACGAGGCCGTTGACCGGCTGCTCGGTCCACACCGCCTCCAGCATTTCCTCGATCGCGTCGGGCACTCTTATGTCGCACTGGAAGTGCCGCGTCCGGCCCGGAAAGTCGGCCTCGAACTCGGCGGCGGTCTCCTCCAGCACCTCTTTGCGTCGGCCGCAGATCACCAACCCGGCGCCGAGCTCGAGGAACCGCCGGCCCATCGCCTTGCCGAGCCCGGTCCCGCCGCCGGTGATCAGTATGGTTTTGTCCTGCAACAGGTCGGATCGGTACATGCGAACGCACTCCCTGGATCGTGATCTTCGGTGACAAGGTAGACGGGGCGCGGCGTGTTGGCTACCGCGGGGGCAATGGCTACACTCCGGCCGGTTTTGGGAGAGCCGAGTGCTTAAGCCGGCCAAGAGTTACGAAGCGGCCCGCGAGGGATTCCGCTGGGAGATTCCGGCGCACTACAACATGGGCGTCGACGTCGCCGACAAGCACGCGGCGAAGGACCCGGCGTCGCTGGCGCTGATCGACCTCGACCCGGCGGGCGGGGTCGCCGAATACAGCTTCGGGGATTTGCGTTCGCTCTCCAACCGGCTCGCCAATGTGTTGCGCGCCAAGGGGCTCGAGCGCGGCGACCGGGTCGCCATTTTGTTGCCGCAGACGCTGGAGACCGTGGTCGGCCACATTGCCGCCTACAAGGCGGGGATGATCGCGGTGCCGCTGTTCATCCTGTTCGGCGAGGACGCGCTCGAATACCGGCTCCAGGCGAGCGGCGCCAAGGCGGTGATCACCAACGCCGAAAACCTGCCGAAGATCGCCGCGATCCGCGAGCGCCTGCCGGAATTGACCCTTGTCCTGTCGATCGATGGTGTCGAGGAAGGGCCCGAGGACTTCCACGGGCTGTTGGACGCGGCATCGGACGATTTCGAGCCGGTGGCGACGGCGGCCGACGATCCGGCGTTGCTGATCTTCACCTCGGGCACCACCGGCCCGCCCAAGGGTGCCCTGCACGCCCACCGGGTGCTGCTCGGCCATTTGCCGGGTGTCGAGTTCATGCACGACTTCTTCCCCCGGCCCCGCGACCGCTTCTGGACCCCGGCCGACTGGGCCTGGGTCGGCGGGTTGATGGACGTGCTGATGCCCGCACTTCATCACGGCATTACCGTGGTTTCCTACCGCGCGCGCAAGTTCGACCCGGAGGAGGCGTTCCGCCTGATGGCCGACCACGAGGTGCGCAACGCCTTCCTACCGCCGACCGCGCTCAAGCTGATGCGCCAGGTCGCGGACCCGCGCGAGCGCTGGAACTACGCCTTGCGGTCGGTCTTCACCGGCGGCGAGACGATGGGGACGGAACTGCTCGACTGGGGCCGCGAGAACCTCGGCATCACGCTCAACGAGGGCTACGGCCAGACCGAATGCAACCTCGTCGTCGGCAACTGCAACATCGCGATGGAGGTGCGGCCGGGCTCGATGGGCCGCGCCATCCCGGGCCACGACGTCGCGATCGTCGACGACCATGGCAACCCACTCGCCGACGGCGAGGACGGCAACATCGCGGTCCGCCGACCCGACCCAGTGATGATGCTCGAATACTGGGAGGACAAAGCGGCGACCCGCGACAAGTTCGCCGGCGACTGGCTGTTGACCGGCGACGTCGGCCGGCGCGACGAGGACGGCTATTTCTGGTTCACCAGCCGCGACGACGACGTGATCACCAGTGCCGGCTACCGCATCGGCCCGGGCGAGATCGAGGATTGCCTGATGCGCCACCCTTCGGTGGCGCTCGCCGCGGTCATCGGCGTGCCCGACGAGCTTCGCACCGAGGCGATCAAGGCCTTCATCGTGCCGGCCGAGGAGGCCGAGCCCTCGGACGATCTCACCGCCGAGATACAGGAGTTCGTCAAGACGCGGCTCGCGATGCACGAATACCCGCGGCTCGTCGAATTCGTCGACGAGTTGCCGATGACCACGACCGGAAAGATCATGCGCAAGGACCTGCGCGCCCTGGAGGAAGAGAAAAGGAAAGTCGAATGACCAAGACGATCGACTATTACTACACCCACGCCTCGCCGTGGACCTATCTCGGCGCCGAGCGGTTCTTCGGGATCGCCGCGGCGGCGGGTGCCGCGATCAACTTCCGCCCGTCGAGCCTGCACGTGATCTTCCCGCAGTCGGGCGGCCTGCCGCTGGCGAAGCGCGCACCGCAGCGGCAAGCCTATCGCATGATGGAGCTGAAGCGCTGGCACGACCATTTGGGCATCCCGATCAACTTCGAGCCGGCGTTCTTTCCGGTCAGCGACGAGCAGTCGGTGCTCATGGTCATCGCCGCGCAACTGCAGGGGGAAGACATCGCCCAGTTGACCTATGCCTATTCGCGCGCGGTCTGGGCCGAGGAACGCGACGTCTCGGACGAGGACACCATGGTCGCGATCGCCGACCAGCAAGGCTTCGACGGCAAGGCGCTATTGGCGGCGAGCAACGAGGCCGGGCCGAAGGAAACCCTCGAGGCCTACACCCAGGAAGCCATGGAGCGCCAGGTCTTCGGCGCGCCGACGTATATCTACAAGGATGAGTTGTTCTGGGGTCAGGATCGGCTGGATTTCTTGGAGCGCGCGCTGGCGCGGGACTGACCCGAGCGGGGTACTAAAACGCCTTGACGACCTCGGTGATGACGTAACCACGCGAAGCGGGATACTGCACGCCGACCTTCTGCCGCGCGGCTTTCTCGTCCGTGGCGCGAACCTCGACCCAATGGATGTCGGCCCAGTCGTCCTTGAGCTGCGAGTGACGCTCGCCCAATTTCATCGCATCACGGACTTCTTGATTGAAGACGCCGACTTCGAACTTAACCAATTCCATCTTTTACTCCCTCCCGGGGGGGCGATTACATAACAATTATTCGGTTCCGGCAATAGGCAAACGACGATCATCGCTGATAAGGACCTAAAAACGGCCCAGTCTTTCGATCAGCAGGCCGTAGAACGCATTCGAATCGACATGGTCGACGACGTGGCAGTTGGGTGCCATCCCGGTGACGCCCCACCAATCGACGACGGTCTGGCCCAAGGTCAACTCGGACCCGGTCTCGACCGCGACATGGCAATCGCGGCCCATGAAGATGTCGGGCGCCAGCAGATAGGCGATGACGCAGGGGTCGTGCAGCGGCCCGCCCGGCATGCCGTAGCGCTCGATGTCGTGGCGGTCGTAGAATTCCAGCATGCCGGCGACCGCCTCGGCGACCGGCGAGCCGATGGCGCGGATCGCCGCCAGGCGCTTGGGCGTGGTGATCGCCTTGTGGGTCACGTCGAGCCCGAGCATGGTGAGCTTGATCCCCGACTGCATTACGATTTGGGCCGCGTGCGGGTCGACATAGACATTGAACTCGGCGACCGGCGTGGTGTTGCCCGGGTTGATCGCGGTCCCGCCCATGAACACGATCTCGCGGATCTTGCGGCGGATATCGGGGGCCTGGACCAGGGCCGTGGCGACGTTGGTCATCGGCCCGGTCGGGCAGAGCGTGATCTCGCCGTCCTCGGCGGAACGGCACGCGTCGATGATGAACTCGACCGCGTGGCGATCCTGCAGCGACATGGTCGGGTCGGGCAGGTCGACGCCGTCGAGCCCGCTCTCGCCGTGCACCGCTTCGGCGGTCTTGAGCGGCCGCACCATCGGCCCCGGACAGCCCGCGAAGACCTGCATCTCGGCCCGGCCGGCCAGTTCGCAAATTCGGCGCGCGTTACGCTGGGTCAGATCGAGCGGCACGTTGCCGGCGACGCAGGTGATGCCGACGATGCGCAATTCATCCGGCGACGCCAGCGCCAGCAGCAGGGCGACCGCATCGTCCTGGCCCGGATCGCAATCGATGATGATGGGGCGCGCCGTCATGGCGATCGAAGTGCCTCGCGATATCCCGTGGGTAAGTGGATCCAAGAGACTATACACAAGGGTTCGGGGGTCAACGCGCACCGGCCCGGCCCGGCAGGCACATCCGTTCATACTATGTTTCGCGAGGATCGGTTTTCGCCGCTTCGGCTCGATTGCCGGCCGGCCGCGCCGTTATTCTATATTCTTTCTTTGTTCCATTTTTATTAGTGACTACTAAAGTACGCTCCGCGGGCCGCCGCCCGGCGAATTTGGTTAACGCCGGTCGGACGCGATCCGGTCCATTCCGGGCATCGATCGCTCCGTGACGGCGGACACGCAATAATATGTCCGAAATCGCGGTCCTATTGTGATCATGAAACAAATTTCGAGATTACCGCTAACATACTGTCTTTTTTGAGTTTTTCTCGACATTTACCGCCTTTGGACGCGAATTTATGGCAAAATGCTTGCATAAGAATAAGGGGAGTGACGCACCCACACGAACAGCCGCGGTGAGGGACCGCGGAAGGAAGGCGACGCCATGCAGATCAGTCCCGTCAAAAGCATCGATCGGTACGAAACGGTGGTTTGCGCGAGCGATCCGGAGGCCGGGCTCGACGCGATCATCGCGATCCACAACAGCGCGCGCGGCCCCGCACTCGGCGGCTGCCGCATGTGGGCCTACGAGAGCCCCGAGGCGGCGCTGACCGACGTGCTACGGCTTGCGAAGGGAATGACCTACAAGAATGCGCTCGCCGAGCTGCCGTTCGGCGGCGGCAAGTCGGTCATCGTCGGCGATCCGGCCAAGGACAAGACCCCGCGCCTGTTGCAGACGATGGGAAGGTTCGTCGAATCGCTGGACGGCCGCTACATCATCGCCGAGGACGTCGGCACCGGCCCGGGCGATATGGCGATCATGCACCGCGAGACGACGCATGTCGCGGGGCTCGAGGGCGCCAGCGGCGACCCCTCGCCGGCGACCGCCTGGGGCGTGTTCCGCGGCATTCAGGCGGCGGTCAAGGAGCGATTGGGCCAAGACGATCTCGAAGGTCTCGGCGTCGCGGTCCAGGGCCTCGGCCATGTCGGCTACGACCTCGCCCTGCAGCTCGCCGAGGCCGGCACCAAGCTCTGGGTTTCCGATATCAACGAGGACGCCGTCGCCGACGCGGTCAAGGCGTTCGGCGCCTTCGCCGTCGCGCCCGACAAGATTTACGACCTCGACGTCGATGTATTCGCGCCCTGCGCCTTGGGCGCGGTGGTCAACGACGAGACGATCGACCGGTTGCGCTGCAAGATCGTCGCCGGCTCGGCCAACAACCAACTCGCCGAAGACCGGCACGGCAAGGCGTTGATGGAGCGCGACATCCTCTACGCGCCCGATTACGCGATCAACGCCGGCGGCGTGATCAACATCTACTACGAGCTCGGCACCTACGACCGGGACACCGCCTTCGCCCACGTGGCGCGGATTCACGACACGTTGCTGACGATCTTCGCGCGCGCCCGGCAGGCCGGCATCCCGACCAACGAGGCCGCCGACCGCGTCGCCGACGAGCGCTTCACGGATCCGGCGGAAGTCGCGGCCTAGCGGGGCGCGTCAATCGCCGGTGTGACCCGGCCGGGAGCGCCGGATCGCCGCCGACAACAGGATCACCGGCCCGATTCCGACCACCACGATGGTCAGCGCCGCCAGCGCCGCCTCCTCCAACATCTCGTCGCTCGCGAACTGGTAAACGAAGGTCGCCAGGGTCTCGAAGTTGAACGGACGCAGCAGCAGCGTCATCGGCAATTCCTTCATGCAATCGACGAACACCAGCAGCGAGGCCGCCAGCAAGCTGCCGCGCACCATCGGCACGTGGATCTTGCGCAGCACCTGGAGGGGCCCGTGCCCCAGGCTGCGAGCCGCGTCGTCCATGCTCGGCGTGACCTTGGCGAGCCCGGCCTCCATGGTGCCGAAGGAAAGCGCCAGGAACCGCACCACGTAGCCGACGATCACCGCGATCACCGTGCCGCTGAGGATCAGCCCGGTGGAAATGCCGAAGGCGCTGCGCATGAAGCCGTCGAGGGTGTTGTCGAACCAGGCGAGCGGGATCACCGCGCCGACCGCGAGCACCGCGCCCGGCACGCCATAGCCCATGCTCGCGACCCAAGCCATCGCCCGCATCACGGGGCTGCGCCGGAGCCGCACCGCGTAGGCCATGAAGGTCGCGATCGCCACCGCGACCGCGGCCGCCGCACCCGACAGGAAAACGCTGTTGGTGGCGTACGCGAAGAACTGGCTCTCCAGGGTCTCGCGATAAAACGAAAGCACGTGGTTCAGCAGCACGCCGCCCGGCACGACAAAGCCGAGCAGGATCGGCAACAGGCAGGCGACGACGGCCGCCGTGGCGCGCGTTCCGTGCAACTCATAGCCCGGCAGCGGTTTGTAGCGCACCCGCGATTCCTGGAAGCTGCGGCCGCCGCGCTGGCTGCGCTCGAAGCCGATCAGCACCAGGACGAAGATCAACAGGACAGTCGCCAACTGCGCCGCGCCTTCGATACTGCTCATCCCCAACCAGACATTGAAGATGCCGAGGGTCAGGGTCGGCACGGCGAAGTAATCGACGGTGCCGAAATCGTTCAGCGTCTCCATCACCACCAGCGCCAGGCCGACGACGATCGCCGGTCGCGCCATCGGCAGGGCGACCGAATAGAAGCTGCTCCACGGTCCGCGTCCGAGTGTCCGGCTGACCTCGAGCACGGCGACCGACTGGGCGAGGAAGGCGGCGCGCGCCAAGAGGTAGACGTAGGGGTAGAGGACCAGGGTAAACATCGCCATCGCCCCGCCCAGGCTGCGCACCTCGGGAAACCAGTAATCGCGCGCCGAGGCCCAGCCGAACAGCGCCCGCAGCGCGCCCTGCACCGGCCCGGCATACTCCAACAGGTCCGTATAGGTGTAGGCGATGACGTAGGCCGGCACCGCGAGCGGCACCAGCAGCGCCCACTCAAAGACCCTGCGGCCCGGGAACCGGCACATGGTGGCCAGCCAGGCGGTGCCGACGCCGACGACGAAGGCACCGATTCCGACACCCAGCGCCAGCGCCAATGTGTTGCCGATATAGCGCCACAACACGGTCTCGATCAGGTGGCGCCAGACCTCTTCCTGGGGCTTCAGGGAAATGCCGACCACGGCGATCAGCGGCATCGCGACGATGAAGGCCACGACCAGCGCGCCAAGAGTCCAGCGGTCGGCCCAGGCCCGCCAGGAGAGGAAGGCGGCTAACCGGCGGCGCCCGCGTCCCGGGCGACGGTCGACGATTTCCCCCGTGCTCATCGAAGGCCGGCGCGCTCTAGTACCAGCCGACCCGGTCGATCAGCTTCTGCGCCGCCGGACTGAGGTCGGCGATCTTGGCGAGGCTGAGGGTGTCGGTCTTGAACCGGCCCCAGCTCTCGACCTCCTTGTCCCACGAGACCCTGGGATTGACCGGATACTCGTAGTTCTGCGAGGCGTACATCCGTTGGGTGAATTGGCCGCTCAGGAACTCGATCAGCATGATCGCGTTGTCGCGGTTCCGGGCGTGCCTGGTCACCGCCGCACCCGAGACGTTGACGTGGCTGCCGCGGCCGTCCTGGTTCGGGAAGACGAGGCGCAGGGCCGCGGCCCACTTCTGTTGCGCGGGTTTCTTCCGGTTGAACTTCATCTTTCCGAAGTAATAGTTGTTGATGATCGCGAGGTCGCAGACGCCCTCGTAGACCGCCTTCGCCTGCGCGCGGTCGTTGCCCTGGGGCTTGCGCGCGAAGTTGGCGACGATCCCGCGCACCAGTTCCCCGGCCTTCTTCTCGCCGTGATGGGCGATCAGCGAGGCGACCAGCGCCCGGTTATAGACGTGCCCGCCCTTGCGTACGCAAATCCGGCCTTTCCACTTGGGGTCGGCGAGATCCTCGTAGGATTTGATCTCGCCCGGCTTGACCCGATCCCGGGCGGCGGCGATCAGCCGGGTGCGAAGGGTCAGCCCGACCCAGAGTCCATTCGGATCGCGGTATTGGGCCGGTATGTTCTTCTCGATCGTCCTCGACTCGATCGGCTGCAGCAGGCCCGCATCCGCGTGCGCCTTGAGGCGCGAGATATCGACGGTCAGGACCGCGTCGGCAGGGCTGTTGGCGCCCTCGCGCTTCAAGCGTTCCAACATGCCCTTCTTGGCGAAGACCACATTGACCTTGACCCCGGTCCGCTTGGTGAACTCGTCGAGGAACGGCTTGATCAGGAAGGGTTGGCGGTAGGAATAGAGATTGACCTCGCCGGCGCCGGCGCCGGCCGCCAGGGTCTGTCCGATCGCAGTTGCCAAGCCCGCCGCAAAGGCGATGGCCAGAACCGAATTGTATTTATTCTTTTTTATCATACGCTTAATGCCTTCTCTCAAGATAGTTGCGAATAAGAACTATTCGCAACAGCTACTCCGATATAGCGGAGGCTAATTGCAATTGCAAGTCATTCGCAACTAGGCTTCCAATATTTCGCCCCTTTGCGGCGGGCAATCCCTTTGCCGCAGCCGGGCGATGCATAAGCCTACTATCTTTGTGGATTTAGGAAATGGGACGTTTCGTCGCAACCTGAGCACACAAAATAAATTACGGGGACACGATATCGGCAAGCTATTGCCGGCTGGCAGTAACCGTCGCCATCGTGTCCCCGTAATTTGCTTGCGCGAGCCGGGACCCAGTCCGTCGGACGATTGAACTGTCTTGTCGCTTCGTGAGTTCAACGGAATGGGTCCCGGATCATCGCTGCGCGTTGTCCGGGATGACGTTTAGGAACTACCGCCGTCCAGACGACCGCTTCTTCGCACGTTTTTTCCCCTCTCGTAATCCCGGCCAAGCCCTCGCAGAGGGCGCGAACCGGGACCCATTCCGGAGAACGGCACAGCGGCAGCCTGCTGATTGGGAAATCTCAAGCCTGGATTCCCGCTTTTGCGGGAATGACGGACAGGGGATGGTCGCGTAATCCTTCACGAAGTGTCATTCCGGGGCGCGCGACGCCCGAACCCGGAATCCATGCCTGAGAATTACACAGCCGCAACCTGCCGATCGGGCAGGCTCAGGAATGGGTCCCGGATCAACGCTGCGCGTTGTCCGGGATGACGATGTGTGTGAGCGCCCTACCCCTCGTCCTCCGGGTCGAGCGACAACAGCGCCGTATTTCCGCCGGCGGCCGTGGTGTCGACGGTCAGGACCCGCTCGGTCGCGAAGCGGTAGAGGTAGCGCGGCCCGCCCGCCTTGGGCCCGGTGCCGGAGAGACCTTCGCCGCCGAACGGCTGCACGCCGACGACGGCGCCGATCTGGTTGCGGTTGACGTAAGTGTTGCCGACCTTGAGCCGCCGGTGGATGCGCTCGACGGTCGAATCGATCCGGCTGTGGATGCCGAGGGTCAAGCCGTAGCCGGTGCCGTTGATCGCGTCGACGACTTGGTCGAGCCGGTCGCCGGCGAAGCGCACGACATGCAGGATCGGCCCGAACACTTCGTGTTTCAGAATATCGATACTGTCTATCTCGTAAGCGCGGGGCGCCAGGTAGGTGCCGTGCCCGCAGTCCTCGGCGAGCGGCGCCGTGGCGATGGGTCGCGCCTCGCGGTCCATGCGTCCGGCATGCTCAGCGAGCGTCGCCCGCGACGGCTCGTCGATCACCGGGCCGACGTCGGTCGCGAGCAGACCCGGTGCGCCGACCTTGAGCTCCGCCATCGCGCCGGCCAGCATCTCGATCACCCGGTCGGCTATCTCGTCCTGCAGGTACAGCACGCGCAACGCCGAACAGCGCTGACCCGCGCTCTGGAAGGCCGAGGTGACGGCGTCGCCCACGACCTGCTCGGGCAAGGCCGAGGAATCGACGATCATCGCGTTTTGCCCGCCCGTCTCGGCGATCAGCGGCACGATCGCGCCCGCGCGCGCGGCGAGCGCCCGGTTGATGCCTTGCGCGGTCTCGGTCGAGCCGGTGAAGGCGATGCCGGCGATGCGTTGGTCGCTCGCCAAGGCGCCGCCGATCATCCCGCCCGGCCCCGGCAGCAGGTGCAGCACGTCGCCGGGAACGCCCCCGTCGTGCATAAGCTCGACCGCCCGGTGGGCGATCAGGGGCGTCGGTCCGGCCGGCTTGGCGATCACCGCATTGCCGGCGGCGAGCGCGGCCGAGACCTGGCCGGTGAAGATCGCGAGCGGGAAGTTCCACGGCGAAATGCAGGCGAAGACGCCGCGGCCGTGCAGTTCCAACTCGTTGGTCTCGCCGGTCGGACCCGGCATCTGCAACGGCCCAGCGAAATCGGCGCGGGCGCGGGCCGCGTAGTAGCGCAGGAAATCGACCGCTTCGCGGACCTCGGCGACCGCGTCGGCGATGGTCTTGCCGCCCTCGCGCACCGCGATGGTCATGAGCTGCGCCATGTTGGCCTCGAACAAATCGGCCGCGCGCTCCAACGCGGTCGCGCGCCGCCCCGCCCCGGCGAGATCCCAGCCCGGCGCGGCGCCGCGGGCTATGGCGATGGCGGTCTCGACCTGGTCGGCCGTCGCCTCGACCACCTCGCCGATGACCCGGCGGTCGTCGGCCGGATCCCTCGCCTCGCGCGCTTCGCCGTCCCGCGCCTCGCCGTCGATGATCGGCGCCGCCCGGCGGTGCTTGGCCGCGTGGCGGTCCATCTCGGCGTCGAGCCAGGCCAAGGTCGCCGGATCGTTGAGGTCGATGCCCTTCGAGTTGGCCCGCTCGGGCAAGTGCATGTCGCGCGGCAGGGGGATGCGCGGATGCGGCTTGACCTTGCGGGCCTCGGTCTTGGCCACCGGGTCGGCGGCGATCGCCGAGATCGGCAGTTCCTCGTCGACGATGCGATTGACGAACGAGGTATTGGAGCCGTTCTCCAACAGGCGCCGCACCAGATAGGCCAGCAGGTCCTTGTGGCTGCCGACCGGGGCGTAAATCCGGCAGGCCGGGCCGTCCGCCCCGACCACCCGGTCGTAGAGCGCCTCGCCCATGCCGTGCAGGCGCTGGTACTCGAAGTCCCGCCGGTCGCCCAGAATCTCGCCGACCGCGGCCAGGGTGTGTGCGTTGTGGGTCGCGAACCGTGGATAGAACACATCGCCCGCGGCGGCGATCCGCTTGGCGCAGGCGAGGTAGGAGACGTCGGTCGAGGCCTTGCGGGTGAACACCGGATAGCCCTCGAGCCCGTCTTCTTGGGCCTGCTTGATCTCGGCATCCCAATACGCGCCCTTGACCAGGCGCAGCATCAGCGGCCGGCCGACCCGGCGCGCCAGGTCCGCGAGCCAGTCGATCGCCGCCGGGCCGGATTTGAGATAGCCCTGCACCGCGAGACCGAACCCGTTCCAGCCGTCGAGGTCCGGGTCGGCGAACACCGCCTCGATCACGTCGAGCGAGATATCGAGGCGGTCGGCCTCCTCGGCATCGACGGTGAAGCCGATATCCGCCTTCTTCGCCATCAGGGCGAGCGTCTTCAGGTCCGGCGCCAGCTCGTCCAGCGCCCGGTCGCGCTGGCCCAATTCGTAGCGCGGATGCAGCGCCGAGAGCTTGACCGAGATGCCGGGCCCTTCGACCGGCCCGCGCCCCACCGCCGCCTTGCCGATGTCGGCGATCGCGTTGGCATAGGCCTCGAAGTAGCGCTTGGCGTCGGCCATGGTGCAGGCCGCCTCGCCCAGCATGTCGAAGGAATGGCGGTAGCCGCGCGCCTCGTTCTCGGCGGCCCGGTCGAGCGCCTCGTCGATGGTCCGGCCCATGACGAATTGGCGGCCCATGATGCGCATCGCCTGGGTCATTGCCTGGCGAATCACCGGCTCGCCGCTGGTCGCGATCAACTGGCGCAGCGCCGCCGTCAGGTCCGGCGCCTCGTCCTCGTGCAGCAACCGCCCGGTCAGCATCAGCGCCCAGGTCGAGGCGTTGACGAACAGCGAGTCCGACATCCCCATATGTCGCTCCCAGTCGGCGCCGCCGATCTTGTCGCGGATCAGCCGGTCGCGGGTGTCGGCGTCGGGAATGCGCAGCAGCGCCTCGGCGAGGCACATCAGGACCACGCCCTCGCGGCTCGATAGTTCGTACTCGTGCAGGAAGGCGTCGATGCCGCTGGAGCGGATGCGTTCCTCGCGGACCGCCGCGATCAGCTCCTCGGCCCGCAGCGAGACGCGCTCGTTGGCGTCGACCGGCAGCGCCGCCTCGACGATCAGCGCTTCGACAGAGGCGGTCTCGTCCATCCGATGGGCGGCGCGGATCGCGGCGCGCAGCTTGTCGGTCTCGGGTAGCGGGGTCTCGAAGAGCATGGCTCTCTGGTTTGCGTCGCCACGGTTGCGCCCCTAAAGTGCGCCGGAAATCGCAGCATTGGAAGACCCCATGTGCGGTATCGCGGGCTTCATCGACCTGAAAGGCGGCATGGACGGCAACGCCCTGGCGGCCGAAGCCAAGCGCATGGCCGACGCGCTGCGCCACCGCGGCCCCGACACCGGTGGGCAGTGGACCGACGGGCCGGCGGGACTGGCGTTCGGGTTTCGGCGGCTCTCGATCATCGACCTCAGCCGGGCGGGCCACCAGCCGATGGTCTCGGCCGACGAGCGCTATGTCATCGTCTACAACGGCGAGGTCTATAACTTCCAGGAGCTGCGGGCCGAGTTGGAGGCGGCCGGCCACGCCTTCCGCGGCCATTCGGACACCGAGGTGATCCTCGAGGCCTGCGCCCGCTGGGGCGTTATGGAAACCGTCCCTCGGCTGGTCGGCATGTTCGCCATGGCGGTCTGGAACCGCGAGGAACGGCGGCTCTGGCTGGCGCGCGACCGGCTCGGCATCAAGCCACTGTTCTATGGCCGGGCCGGCGACCGGTTCCTGTTCGGCTCGGAGCTGAAGGCGCTCCGCGCATCCGGCGGCTGGACGCCCGAGGTCGACCGCGACGCGCTCGCCGGCTACATGCGCTTCGCCTACGTGCCCGCGCCCCGGACGATCTACAAGGGCCTCGCCAAGCTCGAGCCCGGTTGCCTGCTGTCCTATGGTTTGGGCGGCGAGCCGGAGATCAGGCGCTATTGGCACATGGCCGAGGTCGCGGGCCAGGCGCGCGAGGAGCTTTCCGACGCCGACGCGGTCGAGCGCCTCGACACCCTGCTGCGCGACGCGGTCAGCCGGCGCATGGTGGCCGACGTGCCGTTGGGCGCGCTCTTGTCGGGCGGCGTGGATTCGACGACCGTGCTGGCGCTGATGCAGGCCGAGAGCGACCGCCCGGTCAGGAGCTTCACCATCGGCTTCGAGGACGCAACCTACGACGAGGCCCGGGACGCCCGCCAAGTCGCCGAGCTTCTCGGCACCGACCACACCGAACTTTACCTCTCGGCCGACCGGGCGCGCGACCTGATCCCCGAATTGCCGGACTGGTACGACGAGCCGTTCGCCGATTCCTCGGCCCTGCCGACCCGCCTGGTGTCGGAGCTGGCGCGCCGGCATGTGACCGTGGCGCTCTCGGGCGACGGCGGCGACGAAGTGTTCTTCGGCTACAACCGCTACGTTGCGGCCGACGCGACCTGGCGCCGCACCTGCGGCCTGCCGCGCTGGCTGCGCGGCCTGGGGGCGGCGGGGCTGACCGCGCTTTCGCCCGGCGCCTGGGACCTGCTGGCGAAGGCCGTGCCGAATAGCCCGCGCATGCTGGGCGACAAGCTGCACAAGCTGGCGGCGATCCTGCCCGCCGACGGACCGGACGCGATCTACCGGCGACTGGTCAGCCAGTGGGACGACCCGGCCGCGCTGCTCGCGGGCGGCAACGAGTCCGAAACCGCGGTCTGGCAGGAGGCGCAAGCGATCGAGGATTTCGCCGAGCGCATGGCGTTCCTCGACACCGGCACATACCTGCCGGACGACATCCTCGCCAAGGTCGACCGCGCCAGCATGTCGGTCAGCCTCGAAGTTCGGGTGCCCCTGCTCGACCACCGGGTCGTCGAGTTCGCCTGGACCCTACCGAAGCACATGCGGATCCGCGAGGGCACGACCAAATGGCTGCTGCGCCAGGTCTGCCATCGCTATGTGCCGACAGAGATCGTCGAGCGCCCGAAGATGGGCTTCGCGATCCCGCTCGACGGTTGGCTGCGCGGCCCGCTGCGCGATTGGGCCGAGGCCCTGTTGGCGGAAAACCGCCTCGAGCAAGAGGGCATGTTCCGGCCCAAGGCGGTGCGCCGCGCCTGGGGCGATTTCTTGCGCGGCCGCGGCAATCTGCAGCACGGGATTTGGGGCGTGCTGCAGGCCCAGGCCTGGATGGAGCGCTGGGCGTGACCGGCTCGACGACGCTCCGGGGCCGCAAAATCCTCTATCTCGTCAGCGAGGACTGGTATTTCTGCTCGCATCGGCTAGCGCTCGGCATCGCCGCGAAGGCGGCGGGTGCGGAGGTCGTGGTGGCGACCCGGGTCGACAGGCACCGGGAGGAGATCGAACGGGCCGGCCTCCGCGTGGCGCCGATCGGCATGGCCCGCGGCGGCACCGACCCGCTGCACGATCTCGCCACCATCCGGGAGCTGACCCGGCTCTATCGCGACGAGAGGCCGGACCTGGTCCACCACGTCGCCTTGAAGCCGATCCTCTATGGCGGGCTCGCCGCGATCCGGGCCGAGGTGCCGGCGGTGGTCAACGCGGTCGCCGGGATGGGATTCATATTCATCTCGGGCGGCCTCTTGGCGCGCTCGCTCAGGCCGATCATCCGCACCGCCCAGCGCAGCCTGATGAACCGCAGCAACACCAAAACGATCCTGCAGAACCCGGACGACGTGGCGATGTACCAGAACGAGGTCGGGGTCAGGCCGGAGCAGATCGCGGTGATCCGTGGCGCCGGCGTCGATACCGATAGATTCCAGCCGGCGCCCGAGCCGGACGGCCCGCTTATTGCCGTCTGCGTCAGCCGGATGCTGTGGGACAAGGGTATTGGCGAGCTGGTCGCGGCGGCGGGATTGCTGAAAGCGCGCGGTGTCGACCTGAAGGTACGCCTCGTCGGCCCGAGCGACGACAATCCCGCCTCGATCGCGCGAGCCACGCTCGACGGATGGAGCGGAGACGGGTTGGTCGAGGTCGCGGGGCCGTCCGACGACATCGCCGGGGAGTACGCGCGGGCGCATATCGCCGTCCTGCCGTCCTACCGCGAGGGCTTGCCGAAATCACTGCTCGAGGCCGCGGCGGCGGGGCGGCCCTTGGTCGCGACCGACGTGCCCGGCTGCCGCGAGGTCTGCCGCGAGGACGAAAGCGGGCTGTTGGTGCCGGCGCGCTCGATCCAGCCGCTCGCCGACGCGCTGGAGCGGCTCGCCGGCGACCCGGCGCTGCGCCGCCGGCTCGGCGAGAACGCACGCCGCGCGGCCGAGACCGAATTCAGCCAGGAACTCGTGATCCGCCAGACCTTGGAGCTTTACGAAGAGATGTTGGGGCGCTGACCCTCACCCTCCCACCGCTGCGCGGTGGGCCCCTCCCTCTCCCACTGACGTGGGAGAGGGGTTTTGCGGCGAGCGCGAAGAAATAACCCTCTCCCGCTTGCGGGAGAGGGAGGGACCCGATCGAACGAAGTGAGATTGGGAGGGTGAGGGGCCTTGGCTACGCCCCCCAAATCTCGCCCAGCACCCGTCTGAGATTGCCGCCGAGGTAGGCGCGGACATCGTCTTGCCTCCAGCCGCGGGCGAGCAGCGCCTCGGTGACCTTGGGCAGGTCGCGGTGGTTGCTGCAGTCGGCGAGGTAGCGCGCCGGGATGTCTTCGCCGAAGGTCCGGTTGAACCGGTTGATGCCCTCCCAGCGCCGCGGGGTCTGGCGCTCGAAGGCAATCTTCTTCAAATCCGCCCCGGTGCTGAGGTCGGTGCCGAAGCCGACATGCTCGATCCCGACGACCTCGACGATGTGCTCCAGATGGCCGATATAGTCATCGATCCCGGGCTTGCGGCCCTCGTCGCCGTCCCAGCACATCGGCCCGTAGATGCTGGCGCCGATCAGCCCGCCCTTGGCCGCCAGCGCCCGTAGCAAATCATCCGGCTTGTTGCGCTCGAGGTCGGTCACCGCGCTGGCGTTGGCGTGGGTCACCAGCATCGGCTTTTCCGAGAGCTCGATCGCGTCCATCGCCGTTCGGTAGCCGACGTGGGAGAGGTCGACGGCGATGCCGAGCTGGTTCATCAGCTTTACCGCGTCGCGGCCGAGGGTCGTCAGCCCCGCCCCTTCCGGCTCCAAACAGCCATCGCCCAGCATGTTCCGATAGTTGTAGGTGAGCTGCATGATGCGGAGGCCGAGGCGGCGGAAGAAATGGAGCCGCTCCAGCCTGTCGGCGATCGGGCGCGAGTTCTGCCAGCCCATGATGACGCCGATCCGGCCCTCGGCCTTGGCTTCGTCGAGGTCGGCGGTGGTCTCGATCCGGCGCCACTCGGACTCCGGCGCGCCAAGGATCGAATGCCAAATGGCGATGTGCTGGCAGGCCTCCTCGAAATCGGCCTCGAAGTGGCAGACCGTAACGTTCAGTGCGTCGATGCCGCCGGCCCGCAGGTCCCCGGTCCAGCCGTCGGTGTGGTAGACCAGTGCGTCGATCACCAACGCATGGTCGTGGAGACGCCTTGCGTCGGTCACGACAGCACTTCGGCGTTGACCACGAAGTCGGCGGTGATCTTGCCGTCGAACACGTCGAGGATGTTCTGCGCCGCCTGCACGCCCATGCGCTCCATGCACTCCACCGGCGAGGCCGCCGCGTGCGGGTTGACGATCGCGTTCTCGAGGGTAAAGAGGGGGTTGTCGCCCGGTGTCGGTTCGACCGCGAAGACGTCGAGCCCCGCGCCGAAGATACGCTCCTCGTTGAGGGCGTCGTAGAGCGCGGCCTCGTTGATGATGCCGCCGCGGGCGCAGTTCACGACGATCGCCGTCGGCTTGAGCCGCGCCAGCTCGTCCACCCCGATCATGTCACGGGTCTCGTCGTTCAAGGGCGTGTGGACGGTGACGTAGTCGACCTCGCCGAGCACATCGCGGAAGTCCTCGACCGGGACGACACCGGCGTCGCGGATGACTTGCTGGTCGATGTAGGGATCGCACGCCATCACCTCCATGTCGAAGCCGTGGCAGCGCTTTGCCATGATCTTGCCGATGCGCCCGAAGCCGATGATCAGCACGGTCTTCTCCAACAGCTCGATCCGGCCGAGGCCGTGGCGCGCCTCGATGAAGTTGCCGGCGCGGGTCTCGCGGTCGGTCGGCAGCAGGCGCTTGGCGCAGGCGAGCATCAGCATCAGGGTCTGCTCGGCGACCGAGGGCGAGTTGGCGGTGCCGGTGACGGTCAGCGGGATGTTGCGCGCCGAGAGCGCCTCGACCGCGACCCGGTCGTAGCCGACGCCATGGCGCGAGACGACCTCGAGCCCGTTGGCCGAGGCGATGATCTCGGGCGTGATCCGGGCCGAGCGCGCGAGCACCGCGTTGGCCCCGGTCATCGCGTCGGCCAGCGCCGCCTTGTCTTCGATCGGCACCTTCTCGATTTCGACGTCGTCGCGCGCCTCGAGCACCGCGAGCGCCTTTTCGTGGAGGGCACCGTCGATCACGACTTTCTTTTTCATCCTATTCCTTTCTCTTCATCGTCATTCCGGGGCGCGCAACGCGCGAACCCGGAATCCATGCCTGAACGCTCCTAAATTCGAATATTGGCGCGATGTGAAGCTCTCAGGCATGGATTCCCGCCTTCGCGGGAATGACCGTCAAGAAAACGGTTCCCTGGTTTTAATGAAAATCGCGGCTCGGGAACAGCACCTTGGCTTGGTCGCGCGGATGGCGGGGGGCGGGTGGGTTGGAGGCGGAGACCGAATGGCGCGGCGCCTCCGAGAGCGTATCCAGCAGATGCGAGAGGTCTTCGAGGCGGTCCGCGATCAGGTGGGTAACGATGCCCTCGCGCTGCAATTTACCGGTGACCCGCATCAGGCGCGCCGAGAGCACGATGCGGCGGAAGCGCTCGAAGGTCTTGGGCCAGACGATGATATTGGCGGTTCCGGTCTCGTCCTCGAGCGTCGCGAAGATCACCCCTTTCGCCGTGCCCGGCCGCTGGCGCGCCAGCACCAGACCCGCGACCGAGATCCTGGCGCCGTTG
Organism: Alphaproteobacteria bacterium; assembly: GCA_030743445.1. Classification (GTDB taxonomy): domain Bacteria; phylum Pseudomonadota; class Alphaproteobacteria; order UBA8366; family UBA8366; genus JASLSL01. The sequence continues at coordinate 996 of JASLSL010000328.1, read as the reverse complement.
GCGGTCTCCAAGAGGCTCGCCGCCTGGACCGTATTCGGCAGCTCGGGGCGCAACAGGTCGAGGGGATGACGGCGCAGCGTCAGGCGCAGGCTCGAATAGTCCTCGACCACCTCCTCGCCGATCGCCATTTCGGGCAGGGTCACCTCGGGCTCCTCGCCTTGCTCCGCCTCGCCCGCCGCCTCGAACAGCGGCAGCGGCTTGTCGCCCAAGGCGCGGATCGCCCAGAGCGCCTCGCGCCGGGCGAGCCCCATCGAACGGAAGGCGTCGGCCCGCGCCAGCTTCTCCAGCACCGGCACGCCGAGCCCGGCGCGCCGCCACAGCGCCGCCGGATCGCGGTAGCCGTTGCCACGCTCGGCGACCAGGCGCGCCCCGTCCCCCGGCGACACCCCCTTGATCTGGCGCAGGCCGAGGCGCAGCGCGAAGCCCTGGCCCGCACCGGCGACCTCACCGCCCGGCTCCAAGGTGCAGTCCCAGTCCGAAAGATTGGCGTCGACCGGCCGCACCTCGATGCCGTGCTCGCGTGCGTCGCGGACGATCTGCGCCGGGGCGTAGAACCCCATCGGCTGGCTGTTCAGCAAGGCGCAGGCGAAGGCCGCCGGATAGCGGCACTTCATCCAGGCCGAGACGTAGACCAGGAGCGCGAAGCTCGCGGCGTGGCTTTCCGGGAAGCCGTACTCGCCGAAGCCCTCGATCTGGCGGAAGCAGCGCTCGGCGAAGCTACGGTCGTAGCCGCGCGCGGCCATACCCTCGATGAACTTCTCGCGGAAGGTATGGATCGTGCCGGTGCGCCGGAAGATCGCCATGGCGCGGCGCAGACTGTCGGCCTCGGCCGGCGTGAAGCCGGCGCCGACGATGGCGATCTTCATCGCCTGCTCCTGGAACAATGGCACGCCGAGGGTCTTCTCCAGCACGCGGCGCAGTTCGTCGGACGGGTATTCGACCTTCTCCTCGCCGTTGCGGCGGCGCAGATAGGGATGGACCATGTCGCCCTGGATC
>JASLSL010000327.1 GCA_030743445.1 Alphaproteobacteria bacterium | reverse complement strand
TCGGAAGGGTTGGCGAGGCGCGGCGTCTCGCGTTCCAGTTCCGCGCCGGCGAAAAACCGAAGCGGGGCGCCGAGGTCATCGGCCACCGCCTCGACCGCCGGCTCGTCCATCTTCAGATCGATCGAATAGACCCCGGCGACGGCGCCCGCCGGAAGATCGAACTCGGCGAGCGTCCGGCGGACCAGTTCGACGGCCTCGTCGGGCGCGGCATCACGCTCGCACCCCACCCCGACCGCAAGATTTCGCCTGTGGTAGACGAGGCTCGTGGGCCCGCCCGCGACCCGGCTGTCGGAGACACGGATCGTCAGCGCGCCGTCCGCATCGAACGGCAGGTCGGACTCGACGAGCCAGGGCGCATCGCCTTCGAGCGAAATTCGTCCGCCGGCGAGCAACGCCGCCATGAACGGCTTGACGTCTTGCCCGTTGGCGAGAGTCCAGCCGTCGGGCGGCTCGTCGAGCGCCACGCCGAAACGCAGGTCACCCGCCGTCGTCACCGCGGCCATGCCGCCGAGGGCCTCGGCGATCCGTCTCGCCAAGGCGTTTGCGCCGTGGTGACCACCGAGCAGCGGCACGACCGACGAGCTGTCCTCGGCGATGGCGAGGATCGGCGGCTCGGCGCGCTTGTCGGCGAGGGCCGGTGCCAGCGTTCGGACCAGAATCCCGGCGGAACACACGCCCACGATCGGGCGACCTTGCCGAAACAGCATTTGCAGATGCGCCGCCGTGTCGGAAAAGACCACGTCGCAGTCCGGTACGCGATCCGCGAGCCCGTGAATTTCCCCGTCCAACGTCGCCTCGGCCACCTTCCGCGCCGTGGCGAGCGCGCTCTCGGTGAGCACGATGATCGCGGCGCGTTTCATTGCCGCCAGGCCTCGCCGCGGGCATGCAGCAATATCATCGAGAAGTAGGGGGTGGAGTCGCTGTCGACTGCCGAGAGCGGCAGGATCCGTTGGCTCGCCATCGTCGCGTGCTCGACATAGCGCGCCCGGTCCGACACCTGCATGTCGTCGAGCAAGTCGCGGATGCGCGGGAAATGCCGCCCGACCTTGATGATCGCCGAGGCGTCCGAAGCTTCCAATCTGCGGCGGATGTCATCCGATGGAAGCGGTGCCGGGATAACCGTAAGGACGTCGTTTTTCGCCGCGAGCGGCGCGCCCAGGACCGCGGCGCAGGCCATCGGCGAAGAGACGCCCGGAACCACCTCGACCCGGAAATCCTCGGCCATGCGGCCGAAGAGATACATGAACGAGCCATAGAAGAACGGGTCGCCTTCACACAGCACCGCGACGTCCCGGCCGGCTCGCAAGTGCCCTGCGATGTCCTCGGCCGCGGTGTCGTAAATCTCGTCGAGCGGAAACCGATCGCTATGGAGCGGCATGCGGATCGCGATCTCCTCGGCATCGCCGGGGATGTAATCGGCGACGATGGAGCGCGCCAGGCTCTCGCCCGCTTCGGGTGCCGGATAGGCGACCACGGTTGCCGCCTCGAGCAATCGCAACGCCTTGACCGTAATCAGCTCGGGATCGCCGGGCCCGACGCCGAGACCGTAGAGCGTGCCCGTCATGGCTTGACGCCGGTGTATTGCGTCACCGGATGCGACGGACGCCACAACCGATAGGACCCGACCGGCTCGGCGCGCGAGATCGCGATGCGGGAGAGGTCGCCATCGTGATCGTCGCACCAATCGAACAACGCCTTCTCGCCCTCCACGGTTACCGCGTTGGCGACCAGCCGGCCGCCGGGCGGCAGCGCCTCCCAACAGGCGGGCAGCATCGCGTCGCTCGAGAGCCCGCCGCCGACGAACACCGCATCGGGCGCCTCCAGGTCGCCGAGCGCCGCTGGCGCCTCGCCGTCGACGATGTCGAGCTTGGGCGCGCCGAGTGCGGTTGCGTTGTCGGCGATCAAACCGAGCCGCTTCGAATTCCGCTCGATCGCCACGGCGCGATTGCGCGGGTCGGCGCGCATCCACTCCACGGCGACCGAACCGCAGCCCGCGCCGACATCCCAGAGCAGCTCGCCCGCCACCGGTGCAAGGGCGGAAATGGTCACGGCCCGCACTTCCCGTTTGGTCAGCTGTCCATCGTGGCTGAACGCATGATCGGGCAGACCGGGCAGGCGGGTGCGGCGCGGCGTGTCCGGGTCGGCCATGCACTCGACCGCGACGGTGTTGAATTCGGCGGTGCGATCTTGGCTCCAATCGCGGGCAGTGCCGTCGATCCTGCCCTCGTTCTCGCCGTCCATGTGCTCCAGGACAGTCATGCGGCTGGCGCCATATCCGGCATCGCACAGCGTCGCCGCGATCTGGGCCGGCGCCTCGCCGTCGTCGGTGAGGACCAAGAGTTTCGCCTTCGGTCGGGTGTAGGCGCGGAGCAGGTCGAGCGGCCGGCCATGCAATGTCAGACAGTCGACCTCCGACGTGCTCCAGCCGAGGCGTGCGCAGGCCAGGGTGAAGGCGGACAGGCTCGGCACGATGATGGTCTCGTCGATCGGGAGATGTCGTGCGAGTGTCACGCCGATGCCGAAATGCATCGGATCGCCGGTCGCCAGCACGCAGACCTTTCGTCCCCGGTGTTGCTCGATCTTCGGGATCAGGGAGGTCAGCGGCCGCGGCCAGGTCAAGGTTTCCCGGCCGTCCACCTGGACCATGGCGAGATGGCGCTCGCCGCCGACCAAAACATCGGCGCCGTCGATCAGCGCCTTCGCAGCCGGCGTCAGACCGGCGAGACCGTCCTCGCCGATACCGACGATGGAGAGCCACTTGCCGGTCACGACGATGCATCCCTGAGCGCGTTGACCGCGGCCGCCGCCATGGCACTACCGCCGCGCCGCCCGCGAAGGGTCAGGTAGGGGACCCCGTGCGAGCCGGATATCAGGGCCTCCTTCGATTCCGCCGCACCCACGAAACCGACCGGGAAGGCCAGGACCGCCGCCGGGCGGGTCTCGCCGCCGGCGATCAATTCGAGCAACCGATAGAGTGCCGTCGGCGCGTTCCCGATGGCGACGACGGCGCCGTCGATCTGTCCCGAGAGCACGTCGAACGCGGCTGCCGACCGCGTCGTGCCGGTCTTTTCCGCATAGGCCGTGGTGGCCGGGTTCACCAACCCGCAGAGCACCGTATTGTCGTTCGGCAGATGCGTTTTAATGACACCTTCGGCGACCATTCGACAGTCGGCAATTATCGGTTTCCCCTCCGAGAGCGCGCCCCACGCCGCGTCCGCGACCCGACCGTCCCAGGCGAGGTCCAGGGCGATGTCCGGCATTCCGCAGGCGTGCACGACGCGAAGCGCCAGCGCCGCGATGTCTTCCGGCATCTTCGAGAAATCCGTCTCCCGCCGGACGATGGAGAACGATCGGCGGTAAATTTCCTCGGGGTTTCTCAAATACTCGGCCATTCACGTTAGTCGCCCGACGACGGCGTTTTCATGCTGACCGGACCATGCGGGTGATCGGCGTGCGGATAGGGGTGATGGCCATGGTCATGGCTGTGATCGTGCCCGTGGTCATGGTCGGCCGCGTGATCTTCGTCGGTGCCGATGCCCTCGACATGATGGTGGTGGCTCTCCTGGCGAAGGCCGACTTCGTCTTCGAAGCCCAAAACCTGTTCGCGATATTTGCACATCTGGCAGTTCATGTTGTTGACGCCTTCGAGGATTTCGTGCGCCCGATCGATGAAACTCTCCACGACCAAGGGCTGGGCGTTCAGATATGAGGCCTTGATGAACTGGATGTCGGGATGGCGCGCCGCGACGACGTCGGTGTAGTCGTAGATTCTCCGGACTAGAACGCCGGTAAAGAGAAAATAAGGGAACACGACAATGCGCCGGTAACCGAGCTTTGCCGCGTGCTCCAGGCCAGGCTCGACGAGCGGAAACGTGACGCCCGAATAGCACGTCTCGCCCCACCCGAACCCGAAGCCTTCCCACAGCATGCGCGAGACCTTGGCTATATTGGAGTTGGCGTCCGGATCGGAGGCGCCGCGCCCGACCGTCATCAGCAGGGTTTCCTCGGGCGGCACAGCGCCCCCAGCCTCGCCGCCCGCGGCATCGAGCGCTTGTTGCACCGAGACGCCGGCGGCCCGGATCATCTTCGGGTCGATGCCGAGTTCCCGTCCGTATGTGATCGTGACCTCTGGGTGTTGCGCCATGTAGGTGTTGAGCACGGAGGGAATGTCGTTCTTCACGTGCCCGGCGGCGAACAACATTCCCGGCAAGGCGAGGATGGTCTTCACACCCCGATCGCGGAGCGCGTCGAGACCCGTTCGGATCACCGGGCGCGCGAATTCCAGGAACCCGTGATCGACTTCGTAGTCGGGCAACCTCGCCCGAACGGCGTTGGCGAGTTCGCCGAATTCGCGGACCGCGCCCGCGTCCCTGCTGCCGTGTCCGCACAGCATAATTCCGATTTTTTCAGTCATGGGTTCCCCGTTGGCTCGAAGTCATCCGAGTCGTGACCGGCAATTTTCTTCGTCCAATCGCCGGCATTGTAATTGACCCCCTGTGGGAGGGCACGCACCATTCGATGATGCTGATCCCGAATCTGTACGGCGCGCCCGAGAGCGTCGGCCCGGCGCTTGTGCTGCTGGCCGCACTCGCGCTCGACGCCGCGATCGGCGACCCGAATTGGCTCTATCGGTGGCTGCCCCACCCGGTCGCCTTGTTGGGGCGCCTGATCGGCGGCATCGAGGCCGGTCTCTATCCAAGTGATGGGATCGCCGGACGATCGAGGGGTGTGTTGCTGGTGGTCCTCACCCTCGCCATCGTGGTCGGCGTCGGGTGGGCGGTGGGAGCGGGCCTGCGGATGCTGGACGGAAATTGGTCTTGGGCAGCCGAAGCGGTGGTGGTGAGCACCCTGCTCGCCTTTCGCGGGCTCTACGATCACGTCAACCGGGTCGCCCGCGCGTTGGGCGAAGGGCTCGCCGCCGGCCGCCGGGCGGTCCGGGAGATCGTCGGGCGCGACCCGGAGAGTCTCGACGCGGCCGGGGTCGGTCGCGCGGCGGTGGAATCGCTTGCCGAGAATTTTTCCGACGGCGTCGTGGCGCCGGCCTTCTGGTACCTGCTTTTCGGACTGCCCGGGCTTTTCGCCTACAAGGCGATCAATACGCTCGACAGCATGGTGGGGCACGAAACCGACCGCTATCGCCACTTCGGTTGGGCCGCGGCGAGACTGGACGACTTGGTCAACCTGCCGGCCTCGCGCCTGACGGCGGCGATATTCATCTGTGCCGCACTGGTTCTGCCCAAGTCCTCGGCGCCTCGGGCGGCTCGGACCGTCATGCGGGACGCATGGCGCCATCGTTCGGCCAATGCCGGGTGGTGCGAGGCGGCGGTGGCCGGCGCGCTCGATCTGGCGCTCGGCGGGCCACGGCTCTACGGCGGCGAGCCGGTCGAAGACGCCTGGATGGGAAGCGGGCGGAAGGCGGTCGGGGCGCCGGATATTCGCCGCGCCCTTCGTCTCTACCTCGCGGCGGGGGCGATCGTGTTCGCCCTGATCGCCGGCCTGGCCGCGATCTAGATTAGCTTCCATTCGCCGCCTCCAACAATCGGTCCAAATGCAGGTGGCGCTCGCAATGGGTTGCCAGGGCGTCGAGCGCGCGCTCGATTTCGGCCTCGTAGCGCAAGCCGGAATCGGATCGGCTCTTGAGGCGCGCGAGAAAGGCGTGACGGAATGCGTCGGCCGCGAACAGGCCGTGCACGTAGCACCCCTGCACCAGACCGTCCGCCGAGACCGCGCCATCGGGCCCCGAGCCGAGCTGCAGCATCGGCTGCTCGGTCGCCGGGCCCTTGGTCTTGCCCATGCGCATCTCGAAGCCGTCGATTTCGAGGCCGCTATGGTGCTCGCGCCCCTCGACCCGCTCTAGGCGTTTCGCGCCGGAAATCACCGTCTCGACGTCGAGCAGGCCGAGCCCCGCCTCCTCGCCGCGCGACCCCTCCACGCCATCGGGATCGCGCACCAGCCGGCCCAGCATCTGGTACCCGCCACAGAGGCCCAAGACCGCGCCGCCGCGCCGCACATGCGCCGCGATGTCGACATCCCAGCCTTGCGATTTGAGGAACCGGAGATCGCCGACCGTCGATTTCGAGCCCGGCAGCAGGACAAGGTCGGCATCGCCGGGAAGTGGTTCGCCGGGCTGGATCATCGTGACCTCGACATCGGGTTCGGCCGCGAGTGGATCGACGTCGTCGAAATTCGCGATGCGCGAGATCACCGGAACGGCGACCCGAATAGGGGCGCCCGGCCTCCGTTCATAGGCGTCGACGCCGAGCGCATCCTCCGCCGGCAGTTTTCGTATTTCGGCGAGGTAAGGCAGGACACCGAAACATTCGAGCCCGGTGCGCTCGCCGATCGCCTCGAGCCCCGCGTCGAACAATGATGCGTCGCCGCGAAACTTGTTGACGATGTAGCCGAGCAACAATTGGCGCTCGTCTTCGGTCAGAAGGGCGTGGGTGCCGACGATATTGGCGATGACGCCGCCGCGGTCGATGTCGGCGATCAGAACGACGGGGGTTCCGGCAGCGAGCGCAAAGCCCATGTTCGCCACGTCGCCATCGCGCAGATTGACCTCCGCCGGGCTGCCCGCGCCCTCGATGACGACGAGGTCGCAGTCCTCGCCGAGCCGCGCGTAGCTTTCCAGAATAATCGGCATGAGTTCGGGCTTGAGGTCGTAGTAGTCCCGCGCCTTGACGTTCTTCCACACCCGGCCCCGCACCACGACTTGCGAGCCGACGTCGGTCTGCGGCTTGAGCAGGACCGGGTTCATATCGGTCGACGGAGGGACGCCGCAGGCCCTGGCCTGCAAGGCCTGGGCCCGGCCGATCTCGCCGCACTCTGGGGTTACCGCGGCATTGTTCGACATGTTCTGCGGCTTGAAGGGGCGGACCGTCAGCCCGCGCTTGGTGAAGGCGCGGCAAAGGCCGGCGACGACGGTCGATTTACCGACGTCCGAGCCGGTGCCCTGCACCATGATCGCCGCCGCGGTCAAAATTCGATGCCTTTCAATATTCAATTCCCTTTTGGGCCTTCACGCCGGCCCTGAAGGGGTGCTTGACCATGGTCATTTCGGTGACCAGATCGGCGAGCTCGATCAAGGGTTCCTTCGCATTGCGCCCGGTCACGACGACATGCAGACCTTCGGGCCTGCCGCCCAGGACTTCCAAGACCTCCTCGATCGGCAGGTAGTCGTATCTGAGGACGATATTCAGCTCGTCCAGGATCACGAGATCGTATTTCGGATCGTCGCCGCGGCAGTCCTCGATCATCTCCCGGGACACGTCCCAGGCGGCCTTGGCCGCCGCGATGTCGCGGGCGCGATCCTGGGTCTCCCAGGTGAAGCCTTCGCCCATCGTGCGGATGGTGACCTGATCCGGGAATTTCTCCAGGACGCCGCGCTCGCCGGTTTGCCATTTGCCTTTGACGAACTGGACGACGCCGACCTTCATGCCGTTGCCGATCGCGCGAATAGCGAGTCCGAAGGCGGCCGTCGACTTGCCCTTCCCCTTGCCGGTATGAACGATCAACAGGCCCTTCTCGATCGTCTTGGTCGCCAGCATGCGGTCCCTGGCTTGCTTGCGTTTGCGGGATTTTTCGTTGGCGCGGCGATTGATGTCGTCTTCACTCGGTTCGGTATCGCTCATGACGCCTCTCTCTTCTCGGTGGCCGCGAGTTCCTTCAGCATGGTGTAACTGGCGTTGGCCCGGGGCTTCCAAAGGCCGCGGTCCTGCGCCTCGATCAGCCGGTCGGCGAGCTCGCGCGCCGCCGCCGGGTTGTTGTCGAGCAGGAAGCTTCGCACCTCCGGATCGGCGATATAGGCCTCATAGACCAGGTCGAAATGATGATCGGCGACCAGCCCGGTCGTCGCCGCGAAGGCGAACAGGTAGTCGACCGTCGCCGCGATCTCGAACGCGCCCTTGTAGCCGTGGCGCATCACGCCGGCGAGCCATTTCGGGTTGACGGCGCGGGCCCTGACGACCCGGCCGATCTCGTCGTCCAGCGTTCTGATCCGGGGACTTTCGGGCCGGGAATGGTCGTTGTGGTAGACCGCGGGCTGCGCGCCCGACAGATGGCGCACCGCCGCGGTCGCCCCGCCCTCGAACTGGTAGTAGTCGTCGGAATCCAAGAGGTCGTGCTCGCGGTTGTCCTGGTTCTGAACCACGGCCACGGCATGGCCAAGCCGGGTCTCGAACAACCCGTGCTCGGCCCGCCCTTCCGCACCGCCGCCATAGGCATATCCGCCCCAGGCAACGTAGGCGCGGGCCAGATCCGCCTCGGTCTCCCAGCCGCGCTCGTCGATCAACGCCTGGAGCCCCGCCCCATAGGCGCCGGGCTTCGAGCCGAACACGCGATAGGCGGCGCGCCGCCGGGCCTCCACCGCATCGACGCCGTCCGACGTCAGGGCCGCTGCCTCGCGGCCGACCCGCGCCGCGACCGGGTTGTCTTTCGACCGCTCATTGAGGTCGGCGACCGCGCGCACCGCGGAATCGAACAGGTCGATCTGCTCCGGGAAGGCGTCGCGGAAGAACCCGGAAATGCGCAAGGTGACGTCGACCCGTGGCCGGTCCAGGACCGAAAGAGGTAATACCTCGAACCCGGTGACGCGCCTGGAGGCATTGTCCCAAGTCGGGCGGACGCCGAGCAGCGCGAGCGCCTGCGCGATGTCCTCGCCGCCGGTCCGCATGTTCGAGGTGCCCCAGGCGGTGATCACCATGCTCGCCGGCCAGGCGCCATTGGTCTGGCGATAGTGGTCGACCAGGAGCGACGCCGACTTCCAGCCGAGCAGCCAGGCGGTTGGCGTCGGCACGACGCGGTTGTCGACCGAATAGAAGTTGCGCCCGGTCGGCAACACGTCCAGGCGTCCACGCGTCGGCGCACCGGACGGGCCCGGCTCGATGAACCGCCCGTCGAGCCCGCGCAAGGCGGCGTCAATTTCCCCCTCGCCGCAAGACTCGACGGCCGGGCGGACGCGATCGCGAATCTCGGCCAGCACGGCGGCGGCGCGCGGCCATTCCCCGGCGCTCTGTCCCTGCACCAGGGACAACGCCAAATGCTCCAGCCGCTCGACCGTATCGCCCGCGGTTCGCCAGGGATCGGACAGTCCTTCGCACAGCACCGCCGGGCGGGCGCCGGTCCATGGCGTCGACATGTCGCAATCCAGCG
>JASLSL010000326.1 GCA_030743445.1 Alphaproteobacteria bacterium | reverse complement strand
GTGCTATTGGTCCTTCGTGGTGCATGGTGGCTCGGGCCTGTCGCTCGCGTTATTGCTCCCGGTCCTTCTCTCCGTGGTCGGCTCGGCGATCGAGGGCGAGGCGGCGCTCGACCTCGAGATCACCGTCGCGGTCAAGGGGCTGCTCGGCAAGTCCGGCTGCACGAGGATGGTTCAAGGCGGCTACAACGTGGTGCTGTCGCCCGAGGATTCGATCGAGCGCCACTTCATGGACACGATCGAGGGCGGCAAGTGGCTGAACGACCAGGAGATCGCCTGGACTCTCGTCAACGTCGCGATCGAGCGCATCCACGAGCTCGAGAACAAGCTCGGCTGCTTCTTCGATCGCAACCCGGACGGCACGATCCACCAGAAGGCGTTCGCCGGGCAGACCTTCGACCGCACCGTCCACAAGGGCAGCCTGACCGGCATCGAGATCATCAACCGGCTGGCCGAGCAGGCCTGGGCGCGCGGCGTCGAGCGGCTCGAGGAGCACCGCGCCATCGCGCTGGTGCGGACGGCGGATGGCGCGCGGCTCTCCGGCGCCTTGATGATCGACATGCGCGACGGCGGCTTTCGTTTCGTCCGCGCCAAGGCGGTGCTGTTGGCCACCGGCGGCGGCCCGACGATGTACAAGTACCACACGCCGTCGGGCGACAAGTCGTGCGACGGCCTGGCGATGGCATTGCGTACCGGCCTGCCGCTGCTCGACATGGAGATGGTGCAGTTCCACCCGACCGGGCTGATCGCCGGGCCGGAAACCCGGATCACCGGCACCATCATCGAGGAGGGGCTGCGCGGCGTCGGCGGCCACTTGCTCGACGGCGAGAGCGTGCGCTTCATGGCCGAATACGACGAGCGCGGCGAGCGCGCGACCCGCGACATCGTCAGCCGCGCCATGTACGAGGTCATGCGGGCCGGGCGCACCGGGCCCAATGGCGGGCTCTACATCACCATGCGCCACCTTGACCCGGAGCTGGTGCGGCACGAGTTCAAGGGTATGGTCGACCGCTGCGCGGATTTGGATTTCGACCTGGTCGGCGGCCTGGTCGAGGTCGTGCCGACCGCCCACTACATGATGGGCGGCGTCCAGTTCGGCGTCGACTGCACGACCGAGCTGCCGGGGCTGTTCGTTGCCGGCGAGGACGCGGGGGGCGTGCACGGCGCCAACCGGCTCGGCGGCAACGGGGTGGCGAACTCGACGGTCTACGGCGGCATCGCCGGCGACGTGATGGGCCCGTGGGTGGAGCGGGAAGGCACACTCGCCGATCCCGACGAGGCGTCAATCGAAAAGGCCGCGACGGCGGCCCTGGCGCCGTTCGACAAGCCCATGGGCGACATCAATTCGATCCGCGAGCGGCTCTACGACGTGATGTGGGACGAGATCGGGATCATCCGCAACGCGGACTCGCTGGCGAGCGGGCAGGCCGTGCTGGCGGAACTGAAGGCCGAACTGGACGCCACCGGCGTCGCCGACGACACAAGGGCATTCAACCTGACTTGGCACGATTGGATGAATCTCGAAAGCCAGATTTTGGTCAGCCAGGCGATCGCCGCGGCGGCGGTGGCGCGCGAGGATTCGCGCGGCGCCCATTACCGCGACGACCATCCGGAGACAAGCGACCTCGAGACCTCGGCCAACACGGTGACCGGGCTCGAGGGCGGCGAGATATCGGTTTCCAGCCGCCCGGTCGCGTTCACCCGGATCCGCCCCGGCGAGACCCTGGTCGAGGAAACCGAAGCGGCGGAGTAGGGACGAGGACAGGACGATGATCAAGGAACAGGCGATCTTCGAGGCGGGCATGGAGATCATGCGCCGCGCCGCGATCGACATCCCCGAGGACTACCGCAGCGGGATCAAGGCGATGGCCGAGGTGGAAGCGAACGAGCTCAGCCGCTTCGTGCTGCTCTCGATGATCGAGAACTGGGAGGCCGCCGAGGAGGATCGCCGCGCCATGTGTGCCGATACCGGCCTGCCGCGCTACTTCGTCAAGATCGGCAACGAGGCCGGAATCGAGGGCGGGCCGGTCGCCTTGGAGCGCGCGTTGCGCCAAGCGACCGCCGACGCGACCCATGAGATTCCATTGCGCCCCAATCGGGTGCACCCGCTGACCCGCCAGGACAACAACAACAACGTCGGGCTCAACGCGCCGGAGATCGAGTACAGCTTCGAGCCCGACGCCGACTGGGTCGAGGTCACCACGGTGCACAAGGGCGGGCTGTTCGGCAGCGACTACCGGATGTTGTTCCCGGGCGACGGGATCGGCGGCATCAAGCGGTTCTTCCTCGACGTGATGTACGAGTTCGGCCGCCGCGGCCTCGCCTGCCAGCCGGCGATCGTCGGCATCGGGCTCGGCGGCAGCAAGGACATATCGATGACGCTGGGCAAGCAGGCGGCGTGCCTGCGGGTCGTCGGCGACCGCAACCCGGACCCGGAGATCGCCGCACTCGAGGAGGAGTTCAAGGAGGTTGGCAACAACATCGGCATGGGGCCGATGGGCTTCGTCGGCAGCTCGATGGTGGTCGACTGCCATATCGAGGCGGGCTACACCCACACCGGCGGCATGCCGATGAGCGTGCATACCTTCTGCCTGTCCTCGCGCCGGGCGACGGCGCGGATTATGGCCGACGGCGCGGTCGAGTACTGCAGCGACCCGAAATGGTTCACCCCCTACATGCGGCGGGAAGGCATCGAATGGACGGGAACGGCGACGGACACGGCGGCGACGGGCTGAGGCGCAAGCGCCTCCAAATGCCGGTCGGGCCGGAGGATCTCAAGGGCCTCCAGCTCGGCGACGTGGTCTATCTCGACGGCGTGCTCTACACCGGCCGCGAGGGGCTCTACAAGCGCTTGCTTGTCGACAAGATGGCGCCGCCGGTCGACCTCGCCTCGGTCTCCAACGTCAACTTCCACTGCTCGCCGGCGGCGACGGTGAGGGACGACGGCAGCTACGAGATGGGCGCGGTGACCGCGACCGCGAGCTTCCGCTTCTCGGCCTATCTCGAGGACTGGTTCAAGCTCTCGGGCTGCAAGATGATCATCGGCAAGGGCGGCATGTCCGAGGCGGACTACAAGACCCACTTCGTGCCCAATCGCGCGGTCTACCTGACCACCGTCGGCTACGGCACCGGCGCCTTGCTCGGCCGGGGGATCAAGCGCATTCACGACGCCCACTGGCTCGACGACCTCGGCATCGCCCAGGCGATGTGGGTGCTCGAGGTCGAGAATTTCGGCCCGTTCCTGGTCGAGAGCGACCTCGAGGGCAACAGCCTGTTCGAGCGCCAGAACCGCGAGATCAACAAAGGGGTCGAGAAGGCCTACGAGGGGCTCCGGCCGCCGGCCCTGAAGCGCTACGGCGAGACCACCTCGCGCGACGACGAGGTGGTGTAGCAAACGAGAGAAATCGATAAGGAGGGAATTCAGAATGCCGATCGTCCAGTTGAACGACGTCCCGAAGGAGAGCTTCCCCAACGGTGCGACGTATCAGACCATCGTTGGCGACGACGATAGATCGACACCTGTCCGCGTCGGCATCCAAATCTCCCCGCCGGGCTATTCGACGGGCACCCACTCGCACCCCTACATGGAGGTCGTCAGCGTCCTCGAAGGCGAGGGCGAAGCCTGGGTCGAAGGCGAGGACGGCACGATTCGGATCGGTCCCGGCACGACCCTGGTCCTGCCGCCGAACGTCAAGCACGGTTTTCGCGTGACCGGCGATAAGCCGATGAAGACGCACGGCGTCCATGCCTCGCCGACACGCATCGTCGACCGCGATCCCGAACGGAACGACTAGATTATCGGGCGGTCGGCGGATTGCGCGCCGTATCGAGATGGACGCGCAGTTCCTGAAGGAACGGCAACGCGGTCGAGAAAGCGGCCGCGCCGAAGTGCCGCTCCAAGTCGGCCATCCGAGGTGCGATCGCCGCGATCGCCGCCTGGCGCACCGTCAGTCCCCGATCCGTAGGTCTTAGGCGTTTGCCGCGACCATCCCGAGGGTCGGGTCTCACCTCGACCAGGCCACGAGTTTCCAGTCGCCGGATTGTGTTGGTCATCGCTCCCCGCGTTACTTGCATGGCTTCGGCAAGTTCGGCGGGGCTTCGGTCGCCGCCGAGGCGCGCGAAATGGTTCAGTACGACGAAGTGTGCCATTTTCAGCCCTTCCGGCAGGCTACGCTCGAGCAACGTCTGCGACAGTTGAGCGATGATTCCGATTTCGTTGAAGAACGCGAAAATCCGAGGGTCTTCTTCTTTATTGGCCATCACACATTCCGCAGTCTTGTTTCAAAGGGCCAACGCGGGCTCGGGTCGATTTGCGGGCCATAGCCCAGACGAGCCAGCATTTGGAGGCGCGAACCGTCGCCAACTTTCAGCATTTCATGGACTTCCTCGAAATGCGATCGGACCTCGGGGTATTCCTGCAACGCCTGGCTCAGCGGCTGGGTCGACAAACCGAGTTCGGTCGCCTTCAGATTGATGCGCACCCAGGCGCGTCCGGCTTCGAGTTGGGTTTGGCGGCTGTTGTCTTCGGTAGCTACCCAAATATGGGCCATGGCGGTCTCGATCAGCTCGCGATTAATGTCGAGGCCCTGTTGAAATGCCGTCGACTGAGGATCCGCGAGCG
>JASLSL010000325.1 GCA_030743445.1 Alphaproteobacteria bacterium | reverse complement strand
AGGTGCTGGAAGTGTTCTCGCTCGCCCGGCGCACCGGGGCGATGACCATGGTCCACGCCGAGAACGCGGACAGCATCGAATGGATGACCGAGCAACTGCTGCTCGCCGGCAAGACGGCGCCCAAATACCACGCCGCCTCGCGCCCGCCGGTGGTCGAGCGCGAGGCGACGCACCGGGCGATCTCGCTCGCCGAGTTCGTCGACGTGCCGATCCTGATCGTCCACGTCTCGAGTGCCGAGGCAATCGAGCAGATCGCCATCGCGCGCCAGCGCGGCCTGCGTATCTATGGCGAGACCTGCCCGCAATATCTCTATCTGACCGCGGACGACATGGGGATCGGCGACGATTTCGAGGGCGCCAAGTGCGTCTGCAGCCCGCCGCCGCGCGATGCGGCGAACCAGGAGAAGGTCTGGCACGCGATCGCCAACGGCACCTTCGACGTGGTGTCGTCCGATCACGCGCCCTATAGCTTCGATGGGCCGGGCGGCAAGAAGGTGGGTGGCACCGACGCCCCGTTCAACAAGATCCCGAACGGGGTGCCTGGGGTCGCGACGCGCCTGCCGCTGCTGTTCTCGGGTGGCGTCTCGGAGGGACGGATATCGCTCTCGCGCTTCGTGGCGCTGGCCTCGACCAACGCGGCGAAGCTTTACGGCCTTTACCCCGGGAAGGGCACGATCGCGGTCGGCTCGGACGCCGACATCGCGATCTGGGACCCCGAGCGCCGGGTCACCATCACCAACGACCTGCTGCACCACAACGTCGACTACACGCCCTACGAGGGGATCGAGGTCACCGGCTGGCCCGAGACCGTGATCTCGCGCGGCGAGGTCGTGGTCGAGGCCGGCGAGATCACCGGCGAGGACGGCCGCGGCCAATACCTCACCTGCGGCAAGCCCGACCCGGCGCGCCCCGGCATGGGCGTGCTGTAAGCCGAAGGCCCCTCACCCTCCCACTTCGTGGGCCCCTCCCTCTCCCCCTAACGCGGGAGAGGGGTATGAGATCGCGGCTGGCCGGAATAACCCTCTCCCGCTTGCGGGAGAGGGTGGCGACCCCCCCGGAGGCGGGGGGAGCGGGTGAGGGTGGCGAGCGAAGCGAGCCGTCAGATCACCTCGCCGTCGAACCAGTTGCGCCCCAACCGGTCCTCGACCTCGACGACCCAGACATCCGGGTCGTATTGGGTCTGGCGGGCGATGTAGTCGTCGGCCTCGGCCTCGGCGACGAGCTTGCCCTCGAGCGCCTCCGTCCAGCCCATCTTGCCGTCGAGGTCGCGAATTTGGACCATCACCCGGCAACCGGCCTCGAGCTGGTCGATTTTGACGATCACCACGCCGCTGTGCGGGTCGCCACGGCGTGAAATGACGACCGGCACGCCCTTGGCGCTGCAACGCCGGACGTGCGCCTTGACCCAGAGCTCGGTCGGCAGGCGGGCTTCCATCATGGGCCGGAGCATAGCAAGGCAGATGCTGCGCGGCCATTGACACCCGGCCATTGACACCCTGGGGCCGCCCCCGGAGACTCCGAGGAAAGCAGACGATTTCACAGGGAGGGCCCATTCGATGGCCGACAAGAAACGCCGCAGCACCGCGTGGTTCGGCCCCGCCGACCGCGACGGTTTCGTCCACCGTAGCTGGATGCGCAACCAGGGCCGGCCGAGCCACCTGTTCGACGGCCGCCCGGTGATCGGCATCTGCAACACCTGGTCGGAGCTAACCCCCTGCAACGGCCACTTCCGCGAGCTCGCCGAGCACGTCAAGCGCGGGGTCTACGAGATGGGCGGCTTCCCGGTCGAGTTCCCGGTGATGTCGCTCGGCGAGACCCTGATGCGGCCGACCACCATGCTGTTCCGCAACCTCGCCAGCATGGACGTCGAGGAATCGATCCGCGCCAACCCGATGGACGGCGTCGTGCTGCTGACCGGCTGCGACAAGACCACGCCGTCCTTGATGATGGGGGCGGCGAGTTGTGGATTGCCGACCATCGTGTGCTCCGGCGGGCCGATGCTGAACGGCAAGTTCCGCGGCGGCGAGCTCGGCTCCGGCACCAGCGTGTGGCAGTTCAGCGAGGACGTGCGCGGCGGCAAGATCACGCTCCAGGACTTCATGGACGCCGAGGCCGGCATGTCGCGCTCGGCCGGGCACTGCATGACCATGGGCACCGCCTCGACCATGGCCTCTATGGTGGAAGCCTTGGGCATGGGCCTGCCGAGCAACGCCGCGATCCCGGCCGCCGATTCGCGCCGCAAGGTCGTGGCCCACATGGTCGGCCGCCGGATCGTCGAGATGGTCCACGAGGACCTGACGATCGACAAGATCCTGACCCGGCAAGCGTTCGAGAACGCGATCATGATCAACGGCGCCATCGGCGGGTCGACCAACGCGGTGGTGCATCTGCTGGCGCTCGCCGGGCGGATCGGCATCGAACTTTCGCTCGACGACTGGGACCGGCTCGGCCGCGACATCCCGTGCCTCGTCAACCTGATGCCTTCGGGCCAGTACCTGATGGAGGATTTCTACTACGCCGGCGGGCTGCCGGCGACGATCCGCGAGATCGGCGACCGCATCCATAAGGACGTGCTCACGGTCAATGGCCGGACGATGTGGGACAACGTCAAGGATGCCGAGTGCTTCAACCGCGAGGTGATCTTCGAGGCCGCGACGCCGTTCAAGGAATCGGGCGGGATCGTGGTGCTGCGAGGCAACCTCGCGCCCTCGGGCGCGATTCTCAAGCCGTCCGCCGCGACGCCGGAGCTGATGCAGCACAAGGGCCGCGCCGTCGTGTTCGAGGACATCGAAGACTTCAAGGCTCGGATCGACGATCCGGACCTCGACGTCGAGCCCGACGACGTGCTGGTGCTGAAGAACTGCGGCCCGAAGGGCTATCCGGGCTTCCCCGAGGTCGGCAATCTGGAGCTGCCGCCGAAGATCCTGGAAAAGGGCATCACCGACATGGTGCGCATCTCGGACGCCCGGATGAGCGGCACCGCCTACGGCACGGTGGTGCTCCATACCTCGCCCGAGGCCGCGGCCGGCGGCACCCTCGCCCTGGTCCAGGACGGTGATGTGATCGAGCTCGACGTCGAAGGGCGGCGGCTCCATCTCGACGTCGCGGACGAGGAATTGGAGAAGCGCCGTTCGGCATGGTCGCCGCCGGACCAGCCGATGGAGCGCGGCTACTACAAGCTCTACGTCGACCACGTGCTGCAGGCCGACACCGGCGCCGATTTGGACTTCCTGGTCGGCGCGTCAGGTGCCCCGGTGCCCAGGGAGAGCCATTAAGGCGGCGGTAAGCGGCCCGCCCTCAAACGCCGGTGACGAGGACGTCGATCGCGCCGATGATCGCCTCGCGCCGGTCGCCGAGGTTGGCGACCACGTTGCGCGACAGCTCGGCGGCCGGGTAGCTGGCCATTTCCTGGATCGACAGCACGACCCGGCGTCCCTCGATCTCGAATTCCGGGTTGAGGTAACGGGCCGGCGTCATCGCCTCGCGCGCGACGAGCGGCGCCACCAACCGCGTCGCGAGCCGGTCGAGGAAATCCGACTGGAGCTCGACGATATACGGGATGAACTCCGCGGTCCGCCCGGTATTGCGGTGGACGTCGAACTGCGCCATTGCAGCTAGTGGATTCTATCCACTAGTACCGGCGGAATTCCGAGCCGAACACGCCGTCGCCCGCGATCCGTCGGTTGTAGTGCTCGATCGCTTCGCCGTTCTCGCGCAGCCAGCGCGCGCGCGCCTCCTCCCGCTGCGCCGCTCGCAACGCCGCCTCCAGCGTCCCCGACAAATTCAAGCCGACCTTCTTGGCGAAGGCTTGCAATTCCGGATCGATCGTGACCGTCGTGCGTTTCTTCGGTGCCGGCATGGGTTGCTCCCAAAGCGATGCATAATAGTATGCATAATATTATATGCATTGCAATGCGTATGATTTGGTAAAAGCGTTTTTGCCCTTTCCCACGCTTGACCCCGTCGATGCGCACCCTATTCTCCGGCGCGACAATTCCGGGAGACCACATGCTCATCATCATTCCCGACGCGCGGTTCGACGGGCCGGCGGACATCGAGCAGGAAGCGGCCGGCGAGGCGGTCGAGGTCCGGCCCTACCAGGCCAAATCCCTCGACGACATTCCGGACGAGGTCTGGGCCGAGGCCGACGGCATGCTGATCTGGGGCGTCTTGCGCTGCGACAGGGCGCTGCTCGACCGCACGCCGAAGCTCCGGGTCGTGAGCCGCATGGGCGTCGGCTTCGACGTGATCGACATCGAGGAGTGCGGCCGCCGCAGCATCCCGGCCTGCAACGTGCCGGACTACGGCACCACCGATATCGCCGACCACGCGATCGGGCTGATGCTGGCGCTTAGCCGCGGCATCGTGCGCCACCACGAGGCCCTGCGCGAGGACCCGGTCGGCAACTTCCGCGCCATCGGCACGCCGATCATGCGGCGTTTGCGCGGCCGCACCTTCGCCATTATCGGCCTCGGACGGATCGGCACCGCGGCGGGCTTGCGCGCGCGGGCCTTCGGCATGCGGGTGATGTTCTACGATCCCTATCTGCTGGACGGCGCCGACCTCGCGGTCGGTTTCGAGCGTTGCGAGTCGCTGGAGGAGCTGCTCGGCGAAGCCGACGTGGTGAGCTGCCACACCCCCTTGACCGAGGAGACGCGAGGCATGATCAACGGCCAGACGCTCTCGGTCATGAAGCAGGATGCGATCCTGATCAACACCTCGCGCGGCGAGGTCGTCGACGTCGACGCGGTGACCGTGGCCTTGAAGGAGAACCGCATCGCCGCGGCCGGGCTCGATGTGCTGCCGCAGGAGCCGCCGGACCCGAAGCAGGAGCTGTTCCGGGCCCTGAAGACGCGCGAGGCCTGGACCGTGGGGCGGGTGATCCTGACGCCGCATGCCGCCTGGTTCAGCCCCGACGGCGCCACCGACCTGCGCAGCAAGGCGGCGCGCAACCTCGCCGTCTACCTCGCCGGCGGGCCGATCCGCAACGTCGTCAACCAGGAGCACCTCGCGCAATGAAAGTCGTCGTCACCGGGGCCGCCGGCATGATCGGCCGCAAGCTCGTCGAATCGCTCTTGAGCCAGCCCGAGCTCGCCGACCGCGACGGCAAACTCGCCGAGATCGAGAGCCTCGTCGGCATGGACGTGGTCGAGCCCGACCCGCCCTTGCCCGACGACAGCCGGCTCGAATTCCACACCGGCGAGGTCAGCGACGAGAAGTTAATGCGAGAGCTGATCGACGGCGAGACCGACAGCATTTTTCATCTCGCCGCCGTGGTCAGCGCCCAGGCGGAGGAGGATTTCGACCTCGGCATCCGGGTCAATCTCGGCGGCGTCCGCGCGGTGCTCGATGCCTGCCGGGCGCTCGACCACGCGCCGCGGCTGATTTTCGCGAGCTCGGTTGCGGCCTTCGGCGGCGATATGCCGGACGTGATCGGCGACGCCACCACGCCGACCCCGGGCACCACCTACGGCATGACCAAGGTGGTTGGCGAGTATCTGGTCTCGGACTACACCCGCAAGGGCTTCATCGACGGCCGGGCGCTGCGCCTACCGACCATCGTGGTGCGGCCGGGCCGTCCCAACAAGGCGGCCTCGACCTGGGCCAGCTCGATCATCCGCGAGCC
>JASLSL010000324.1 GCA_030743445.1 Alphaproteobacteria bacterium | reverse complement strand
GTCGATACCGCGTGGCTGCGCCGCCAGGTCGGCGTGGTGCTGCAGGAAAATGTCCTGTTCAACCGGACGGTGCGCGACAACATCGCGCTCTCCGATCCGGGGCTGCCGATGGACCGGATCGTCGCGGCGGCGGAGCTGTCGGGCGCCCACGAGTTCATCTTGGAGTTGACCGAGGGCTACGACACCGTGGTCGGCGAGCGCGGCAGCACGCTTTCCGGCGGGCAGCGCCAGCGTATCGCGATCGCCCGGGCACTGATCACCAATCCGAGGATATTGATCTTCGACGAGGCGACGAGCGCCTTGGATTACGAATCCGAGCGCGCGATCCAACGGAACATGCGCTCGATCTGCGAGGGCCGCACGGTGTTGATCGTCGCCCACCGGCTCTCCACCCTGCGCGACGCCAACCGAATCATCGTTTTGGACAGGGGCGAGATCGTCGAGCAGGGATCCCACGAAGAGCTGCTCGCGCTCGACGGGGCCTACGCGCGCCTCCACCGCTTGCAGGCCGGCGAAGATGTCGCCGAGTGAACAGCCCCAAGTCCCCGGGACGACCCCCGGCACTGGGCCGCCGGGGCGCTCGCCCTTCGCCCGCCTCCGCGACTGGCTGGCCCGCCGGGCGCGGCGCAGCGAGCAGGATTTCCTGCCCTCCGCACTCGAAATCGTCGAGCGGCCGGCCTCGCCCGCGGCCCGCACGGTGGCGCTGACCCTGGTCGCGTTTTTCACCATCGCGGTCGTGTGGGCGATGGTCGGCGAGGTCGACATCGTCGCCGTGGCCCAGGGCAAAATCGTGCCGGCGGGCGGCGTCCAGGCGATCCAGTCCTTGGAGATCGGCGTCGTCCGGGCGATCCACGTGCGCGAGGGCCAGGACGTGAAGAGCGGCGACCTGTTGATCGAACTCGATCCGACCGAAAGCGAGGTCGACAAGGGACAGGTCGCGCGCGAGCTGGTCGCAGCACAGGTCGATTTCGCACGGCAAAACGCGATGCTGCGGGCGCTCGACGGCGGCAAGGCGGCGTTCACGGCGCCGAAGGGCGCCGATCCGAACGTCGTAATGTTACATCGCGAGCGGCTCAAGAGCGACATTCTGGCCCACGAGGCCAAGCTCGCGGCGCTCGAGGGCGAATTCTCGAAGCGCATCGCGGAGCGCGCCGCGATCAAGGCCGAGATCTCCAAGCTCGAAGCGACCATCCCGTTGGTCGCCGAGCGCGAGAAATCTCTCGCCGGCCTGATCAAGAAAGGCATCGCGCCGCGTCGCCAGTGGCTTGAGGTCAAGCAGACCCTGATCGAGCAGCGCCAGGACCTGGCGATCGAGAAGCATCGCCTCGCCGAGGCGGATGCGGCCCTGGTCACCATTCAAAAGCAGCGCAAGCAGGCCGAGGCCGAGGCGCGCCGCGAGGTCCTGGGCGAGATCGTCGAGGTCCAGAACCGTATCTCGGCCGCGACACTGCAGCTGCGCAAGGTGGAGAAGCGCGAGCGCCTGCAGCGGTTGCGCGCGCCCGCCGACGGGGTCGTGCAGCAACTGCAGGTCCATACGGTCGGCGGCGTCGTAACCCCGGCGCAGGTGCTGATGGTGGTGGTGCCGAAGAACACGCCGCTCGAGATCGAGGCGATGATCTTCAACAAGGACAAGGGCTTCGTCGAAGCCGGGCAAGCGGCCGAGATTAAGGTCGAGAGCTTTTCCTTCACCAAATACGGCGTCGTCGACGGCCACGTGAAGCACGTGTCGGGCGATGCGGTGCAGGACGAGAACCTGGGATTGATCTATCCGGCACGGGTCGCGATGTCGCGCACCACCATGCGGGTCGACGGCCGCGACGTCCCACTGGTACCGGGCATGGCGGTAACCGTCGAAATCAAGACCGGAAAGCGACAGATCATAGAATTTTTGATGTCGCCACTACTCAGATACCGTCAAGAAAGCCTCCGCGAGCGTTGATTCTTGGCCGATTCCGGCCAATTTAAATTTTTATTAACCATATCAATGCCTTGGCGGAAAATTCGAGCCGTCTGGCGGTGGTTTACGGATTTTAACCACGAGTGACATTCGTCACTGAAAAATCGGGCCTGGCCGTTGCATAATATGGTGCAGGAATTCGAGCCTTTTGGTGATTTGAACTTTAACGGATATCGATGAGCGAGAAGACAACCATAGCCGGCTTGAACGACGCGTCCGTAAAGGCGGAAGAGATCGCCTTCGACGCGGTGCTGATCGGCGAGTCCGCCGGGCTGCGTGACGGCATCGCCGAGACCGATAAGGTCGACACCGCGGTCGCGATCGCCGATGCGGCCGTGGTGACCGGCACCGGCGCCTATATCGGGACCCAGGAAATAGCGCCAGAGCCGGCTTTGATCCCGAGCGACTCGGTGTTCTCCTCGCAGTGGCACCTTCGCAACACCAGCAATCCGCGCGCCGACCTCAACGTCACCGAGGTCTGGGACGACTACACCGGCGCCGGCGTCGTCGTCGGCATCATGGATACCGGCATCGACTACCTGCACCCGGACCTGGCGCCAAACTACCGGGCGGATCTCGACTACGACGCGCGCGACGGCGACAGCGATGCCTTCGCCAGCGCGTCGGACGACAATCACGGGACCGCCGTCGCCGGCATGATCACCGGCGCGATAAACGGCTCGGGCTCGGTCGGCGTGGCGCCGGATGCCGACATCACCGGCTTCCGCATCGGCTTCGGTTCCGGCCCCGGCAACCAGGGCGCAACCCAGTTCCAAAACGCCCTCAGCGTCGACGTCCTCAACAACAGTTGGGGATATGGCGGGTTCTTCTACGACAATTTCGACTCGGGCAGCTTCGCCGTCGAGCGCGACGCGATCCTGAACCTGGTGACCAACGGCCGCGGCGGGCTCGGCACCAACATCACCTTCTCGGCCGGCAATTCGGGCGACGAGGGCGACAACGTCAACTACCACAGCTTCTCGAACTCGCCTTACACCATCGCCGTCGGCGCAACCACGATCAGCGGCAGCCTCGCCTCGTTCAGCACGCCCGGCGCCGCGGTCCTGACCTCGGCCCCGGGCGCGAGCGTGACCACGACCGACCGGCGCGGCTCGGCGGGCTATTCGAGCGGCGACTTCACCTCGATTTCGGGCACCTCGTTCTCGTCGCCGGCGGTCGCCGGCGTCATCGCCCTGATGCTCGACGCCAACCCGCTTCTGGGTTATCGCGACGTCCAGGAGATTCTGGCCTACTCGTCGCGCAACCCGACGACCAGCACCAGCGGTTGGCGCACCAACAGCGCCTTCAATTGGAACGGCGGCGGCCTGACTTTCACCGATGGCTACGGCTTCGGCATCGCCGACGCCCATGCCGCGGTCCGCCTCGCCGAGACCTGGACGGTCCAGAGCACCCAGGCGAACCTGCAGTCGATCTCGTTCTCCTCGGCGCCCAATACCTTCATCGCCGACAACAGCACGATCAGCGACACGATCTCGGTCGGCGCCGGTCTCTCGATCGATCACATCCAGGTCCGGGTCAACATCGACCACACCTGGATCGGCGACTTGACGGTGCGACTGACCTCGCCCGACGGCACGGCGAGCACGCTGATCGATCGGCCCGGCGTCTACAGCGGCTCGACCTACGGCGCCAGCGATGACGACATCCGCTTCACGCTCGACAGCGTGCAGTTCTGGGGCGAGCAAGGCCAGGGCGACTGGACGCTCTCGGTCACCGACAGCGTGACCCAGGATGCGGGCACGCTCGAGAACTGGACGCTGACCCTGCTCGGCGATCCGGTCGGGACCGACGATACCTACATCTTCACCGACGATTACGCGCTCTATGGCGGCCAGGGCGGGCGTCAGACCATCACCGACGGCAACGGCGGCATCGACTCGCTGAATTTCGCGGCGGTGACGACGGCGCTCGACCTCGATCTCGCCGCCGGCTCGACCAATTCGCTGTTCGGCCACGCGCTCGATATCGGGGCCGGCACGACGATCGAGAACGTCTATGGCGGCGACGGCGGCGACCTGATCGCCGGCAACGCAGCCGGTAACGTCATCAGCGGCATGCGCGGCGGCGACACGCTGGCCGGCGGGCTCGGCGACGACACCCTGATCGGCGGCGCCGGCAACGACGTGCTCGATGGCGGGGCAGGACTGGATACGGCCCACTTCTCGGGCAATCTCGCTGACTACCAGGTCACCACCGGAAGCGGCACGGCGACCGTCGCGGCGCTCTCCGGCAACGGCGGCACCGACACCCTGACCGGCGTCGAGGTACTGAGCTTCGCCGACCAGAACGTCGTTCTGTCGGGCGTGACCGTAGGCGACGACACCGTTACGACAACCGAAGACACGCCGGTGACGATCACCGCGGCAAGCCTGCTCACCAACGACAGCGACTTGGTCGGTAGTGGCCTGACGATCACCTCGATCACCGGCACCGCGAACGGCAACCTCGTCGACAACGGCAACGGCACGTACACCTATACGCCGAACGCCGACTTCAGCGGCAGCGACAGCTTCACCTACACCGTCACCGACGGCGACGGCGGCACCGACACCGGCACGGTGGCGATCGACGTCGCGCCGGTCGCCGACGCGCCTGGCCTGACGGTGACGGACTCGTCGGGTGCGGAGGACACGGCGATCGCGCTCGATATTAGCTCCGCGCTGGTGGACGTCGACGGTTCCGAGAATTTGAGCCTGACGATCTCGGGCATCCCGTCCGGCGCGACACT
The DNA here is from genome assembly GCA_030743445.1 of Alphaproteobacteria bacterium. Taxonomy (GTDB): domain Bacteria; phylum Pseudomonadota; class Alphaproteobacteria; order UBA8366; family UBA8366; genus JASLSL01. Next base: position 1,699 of record JASLSL010000324.1, on the reverse strand, counting down.
CTCGGCCGGGACCGACAACGGCAACGGCACGTGGACGGTCGCCGGGGCCGATGTCTTCGGGCTTTCGATCACGCCGGCTCAGGACTTCAACGGCAGTTTCGACCTCGCGGTGACGGCGACGGCGACCGAGGGCGGCAACAGCGATGCCGCATCGGTCAGCGACACACTGACCGTGACTGTCGCTGCGGTGAACGATGCACCGACGGGCGATCCCGCGAACTTCACGACCGATCGCGATACGGCCGTTAGCGGGACGCTCACGGCGACCGACCTGGAAGGCGACAGCTTTACATTCTCGGCCGGGACGGGAGCCGCGAACGGCAGCGCGACGATCAATGCGGACGGCACCTTCAGCTATATGCCGACCGAAGGTTTCTTCGGCGCCGACAGTTTCACCTACACGGTGACCGATAACCTTGGCGCGGCCAGTACCCAGACGGTAATCGTCAACGTCAACGCGCCGGCCGGGCTGGTCGGCGGGTCGACCTCGGGCGGCGATGCGCTTTCCGGTAGCGGCGGCGACGACGTGCTCTACGGCCTCGGCGGCGACGACCACCTGATGGGCGGTGGCGGGGCGGACGAGCTTCGCGGCGGGGTCGGCGCCGACATGCTGGAAGGCGGGGCCGGCGACGACCGCTATGTGTTCCAGTTGGGCGACGGTTTCGACACGATCCACGACGACGACACCACGACGACCACGACGACGACCCGGCACTGGGTCAATTCCGGCTATTGGAACACCAGCGGCGAGGATTCGAACTGGGTAAACACCAGCCATTGGTCGACCACATCGACGACTGCGGTGGTCGATGCGGACGCGGGCAACGACGTGCTCGAATTCGGGTCCGGGATCGACCTCGCCGACGTGGCGCTGGACCTCGACGGCGGCGATCTCGTGGTCGAGCTGCAGGACAACGGCGGTGGTGGCCCGGCGGGTCTCGCGGTCGGCGGTTCGACGCCGAACGACCAGGTCATGATCTCCAACTGGAGCGACGACTACGACAAGGTCGAGACGTTGCGGTTCAGCGATGGCAGCGAAGTGGATATCTCCGGAATCGACTCGACGGTTCAGGCAGCGACAAGCGCGGGCGGCGAAGCCCTGACGGGCAGTGGAGGGGACGACTGGATCAGCAGTGGCGACGGCGGCGACACTTTGGTTGGCGGTGCCGGCGACGACGTGCTGATCGGCGGCGATGGACGGGATACCGCAGTCTTCTCCGGCAATGTCGCGGACTATGCCATTGCGAACGCCAACGGCATCGTCACGGTAACCGACCTCGCGGGTACCGACGGCGCCGATACTCTGGTCGGGATCGAGACCCTGCAGTTCGCCGACGGCGCCGCCATTCTCGACGGGACCAATTTCCTGCCGAACATCCGGGACAAGAGCCTTGCCACGGCCGAGGACTCGGCGTTGACCGTCGCGGCAGCGACCCTGCTCGCGGGCGGCATCGATATCGACGGCGGCACTCTGTCGCTCAGCGGTGTCGGCAACGCTGTCGGCGGCACGGTGGCGCTCGACGGCAACGGCGATGCGGTGTTCACGCCGCATGCAGATTTCAGCGGCGCGGCGAGTTTCGAATTCACGGTCTCGGACGGCCAGGGCGGCACGTCGAGGGCGACGGCGACCGTCGATGTTACAGCGGCGGCGGATGCACCGACGCTGACGGTCGCGGGCGCTTCCGGCCCGGAAGACACG
>JASLSL010000323.1 GCA_030743445.1 Alphaproteobacteria bacterium | reverse complement strand
CGTGCGTTACCTCGAGAACGGGTTGCGCGAGGACTTCGGCCTCGTCGGCGTGCCGATCCGCATTCATTTGCGCAAGGGCAAGAACCCATACGCGAAGAAGAAGTAGGGACCGTTCGGACGTAATCCGCAAAAGCCGGGCCGTCCCTGTAATTGATGTCCGCTCGCGGCCGCTCTTCCGACATCATGAGCGATCATGGGGAAGGGCCGCAAACGACCCGAGGCGAACAGCGCATCGGTGCGCGAGGCGTCACTAGAGCGAATGCCGATCGACAATGATCGTTTGGTTGATCGCCAGTTTCTCGAGCCGCCAACACTCGACCTCGTTGAAATCCGGGCAAATCAACCGAATCGCGACGACATAGGTATTGCGGTCGTTCTGGTCGGAGATGAAGCTGCCGATAACGGCCCAGTAATTCGGTTGCGGTTGCGGGTGCAGGTAGGCCATGTCGAATTCGATGTGATAGTGGCCGAGCGAACTGAACATGTATTTTTCCTGCACGAAATGCTGCGCCATCGCGATAATCATCGATTTCAAAGGCGCCTGAGTTTCAGCCGTGGCCGGACCGGCGAACTGGCCAGCGGTCAGGCCGGCGAACAGGAATGCAAGCAGGAACGCGGCGATATACTTCATCGGGGAGCCAAGAAGGTCATCACGTCGCCTCGTTGTCGATCCCGACTCTGCCATCGGTATCGATTGTGTTCCAGCGGTTATCGGCGATGCGGCACGCTGTCGCCCGGGTCGGAAACGTGCAAATGCCGCCTTGGATTTCTCAACAAGAGGACTAGAGTCGGTTCGGGGAGGCGCGCCGTGGCACAGCAGAAACCCGAGACCGACCCGAAGCAGGCGAAACAGGCGATCCTCGACTATTGCGCCCGCAAGGGTGCCCTTGCCGCGGGCGTGGCCGACCTGACGGCGATCAATCGTATCGCGCCCGAAGGACACCGCCCCGCCGACATCATGCCGCGGGTCAAGTCGGTCATATCGCTTGGCGTCGGCGGCCAGACCCAGGGTGCGTGGACGGTACCGGCGAAGGCCATGGGCTATTTCGGCAGCACCGAGACGCGCGCCTACGCCATCGCCTATGGCTGCGCCTTTTTCATCGAGAGCCGGTTCCGTACGCGAGCCGTCTACTGCCCGCCCGACCTCGACAACGAGTCGGGGCCGCGGGTTCCGCTGCAAAGCCTGAAACTGCATGCCGAGCTCGCCGGCATCGGCGCCCGCTCGCTGGCCGGCGACATCCTGCTGCATCCCGAATTCGGCTACATGTATTTCGCCTCGGTCTTCACCGAGCTGGAGCTGCCGCCCAACCGGCCGATGGCGGAGAACCCGTGCCCGCACTCCTCGTGCGTCGAAATGTACCGCCAGGTCGGCCAGACGCCTTGCATGAAGTTCTGCCCGGTGCAGTGCCTCAGTGGCACGATCGACGAGGCCGGCCGGCAGTCGGAAATGCATTACGACATGGCGAAATGCGCGGAACTGTCCGAGCAATACGAATCGCTGCCGCTGATCCTTGCCGAGGCGATGCGCGCCGAGACGCCGGAGGAACAAGAGTCGGTGCTGATGGACCCGGACAATTCGATGCTCTGGTACAAGATGTCGGTCGGCTCCGGCGGCCTCCTGGCGCAGTGTTTCGAATGCATGCGCGTCTGCCCGATCGCGACCCGCGCGCCGCTGGCCGATCCGATCCGCCGGGCCGAGGCGGCGGCCGAGGACGGCGAGACATGACCCGCGGGCTCGGGCGCACCCAGATCGGCGTTACCGCCGGGATGATCGAGAGTTTCGGCGAGCTCGTCTTCGAGCTTTCGCACAACGTCCAGGACCGACGCGGCGATCCCATCCGGAAACTCGATTTTGCGGCGATCGAAGCGCAGCGGGCGGCACTCGGCCTTTCCGATCGCGAAATCGCCTCGCGGCTCGGGCTGACGCATGATCAAGTCACCTATATCCGGAACCTGGCCGAGCGTCGCCATTTCGTCGCCAACAACTTCCAGCGGTTGCTCGGTCTCGGCGGCAACAGGCGGTTCCGCGAGGAACGATTCGTTCCGCACGAGGCCCGCCCGGCGCTGAGCGAGACCGCACTCGGGGTCAAATCAGCGATGCGGATCGATCCGGCGCGCACCCGGCGCTATGTCGAGGACGGATGGTGGAGCAACCATACGCTGGCCGGCTGGCTCGCGGCGCATGCGGCCGAGCGGCCCGACGTCACGGCGCTCGACACCGGTGACGATAGGGTGGGTTATGGCGAGCTGAACCGCCGAATGGATCGGCTCGCGGCGGGCCTGCTGGCGGCCGGTCTCGGCCGGGGCGATGTCGGGCGTCTCGACGCCGCGCGTCTCGATGCCGACGACCCGTTGTCCGTCGTCGTCGGTTATCTCGCCCTGGCGCGCATCGGCGCGGTCACGATGTTTGCGCTGCCGGATGCGGTCGATCCGCCATGGGCGGCGCCCGTCGACTTGAAGACTCCGGTCGAGGGCGATCCGGCCGAGCTTCCCGCGGCGGCCATGCCTGCCGCCGCCGATCCGCTCTATCTCGCGCAAACGGGCGACCATGAATTCGCCGTGCATACCGGCCATACCGCGCTCGGCACCGCGCGGGCCACCGCGGCGGCCATCGATCTCGGGCCGGGGGACCGCATGGTCGTCGACATCGCAAACGGCCCCGCCTTGTTGCACCTGGCGCTCGCGGTCGGCACCACTGCGGTGCTCGACGGCGGGGACGGGCTTCGGCCGCCGCTTTGGGGGCTGCCGGAACTCCCCATCGCCTTGCTCGGTACCGAAGGCGGCATGGAAGACGGCTTCGCGGGCCGGCCGGCGCCGGGCGTCGAGGTTCGGCTGAGCGAAGATCGCGAACTGGAACTCTCGGGTGCCCCGCTTTCGGTGGGCCGATACTGGAATGCAGCGCCGGAATCGATCGCCGAGGAGGGCTGGCTCGGGACCGGACTCGAAGCCGAAATCGGCGACGACGGCGTCGTCAGGCTCACCCCCTAATACGCCTTCACGACCTCGCCGTTCAGCTCGCAGTCGGCCGCCGCCAGGTCGACGAAGACTTGGGTGATGTCCTCGGGGGTTTGCAAGCCCAGCGGGTCCTCGCCGGGGAAGGCCTCGGCCCGCATCGCGGTCCGGGTCGCGCCGGGGTCGACCAGGTTGGCCTTGACGTCGGTCTTCTCCATCTCCTTGGCGTAGATCACCACCATCGCCTCCAAGGCCGCCTTGGTCGCCGCGTAGGCCGACCAGAACGGCCGCAGGTTGCGCACCGCACCCGAGGTGACGAAGATCGCGCGCCCCGCTTCCGACAATCTCAGCAGCGGATCGAGGCTGCGGATCAACCGCTGGTTGGCGGTCAGGTTGACCGCGACCGCCTCGTCCCAGGCCCGGGGCTCGATATGGCCCACGGGCGAGAGCACGCCGAGCGAGCCGGCATTGCCGACCAGCACGTCGAGCCGGCCGAAGCGCTCGTGGATGGCGCCGCCCAACTGGTCGATCGCAGCGGAATCGGTGAGGTCGAGCGGCACCAGGGTCGCCTTGCCGCCGGCCGCCTCGACCTTGTCGTCGACCTCCTCGAGCCCGCCCGTGGTGCGCGCCGCGAGCACGAGATGCGCGCCTTCCGCGGCGAAGCGCTCGGCGACCGCGGCGCCGATGCCGCGGCTCGCCCCGGTGACCAACGCGATCCGGCCGTCGAGCCGTCCGGGGAGCCGCCCGGCCTCCGCCATCAGACGATCTCCGCCATCAGGCGGTATCCGCCAGCAGCGAGAGCTGTTTCGAGTTGCCGTTGCCGTTTTCCTGGTCGGTCAGGCGGATCGGGTACTCGCCCGAGAAGCACGCGTCGCAGAACTGCGGCGCGTCCGCGTCGCGGCCAGGCTCGCCCATCGCGCGGTAGAGCCCGTCAATCGAGATGAACGACAGGCTGTCGGCGCCGATCAGCTCGCGCATGCCCTCGACGTCGAGCTTGGCGGCGAGCAGCTCGTCGCGGTCGGGCGTGTCGACGCCGTAGAAGCAGGAATGGGACACCGGCGGGCTCGCGACCCGCATGTGGACCTCGGCGGCGCCGGCGTTGCGCATCATCTCGACGATCTTGGACGAGGTCGTGCCGCGGACGATCGAATCGTCGACCAGGACCACCCGCTTGCCCGCGATATGGGCGCGGTTGGCGTTGTGCTTCAGCTTGACCCCGAAGTGGCGGATTTCGTCTTCGGGCTCGATGAAGGTGCGGCCGACATAGTGGTTGCGGATGATCCCCATCTCATAGGGAATGCCGGTCTCGTGGGCGTAGCCGATCGCCGACGGCACGCCCGAATCGGGCACCGGCACGACGACGTCGACCTCGACCGGAGCCTCGCGCGCCAGCTCGGCGCCGATGCGCTTGCGCGCCTCGTAGACCGAGACGCCCTCGACCATGCTGTCGGGGCGCGAGAAGTAGATGTACTCGAAGATGCAGAAGCGCTTCGGCGCCGCCGGGAAGGGGCGGTGGCTGTGCACCCCGCCCGCATCCAGCACCACCAGCTCGCCGGGCTCGACGTCGCGCACGTAGTCGGCGGCGATGATGTCGAAGGCGCAGGACTCGGAGGCCAGGATATGGGCGTCGCCGAGCTTGCCGATCACCAGCGGCCGCACACCCGAGGGATCGCGCACCCCGATGATCGAGTCCTTGGTCAGCGCGATGATCGAATAGGCGCCCTCGACCTGGCGCAGCGCGTCGACCATGCGGTCGACCACGGTGCCGCCGGTGCTGGTCGCGACCAGGTGGATGATGACCTCGGTGTCGGTTGTCGAGTGGAAGATGCAGCCGCGGCACACCAAATCGTGGCGCACGCTCAGCGCGTTGGTGAGGTTCCCGTTGTGCGCGATCGCCAGGCCGCCGAACTCGAAATCGGCGAACAGCGGTTGGACGTTGCGCAGGTTCGGCCGCCCGGTCGTCGAATAGCGCGTGTGGCCGATCGCCATGGTGCCCTCGAGCTGCTCGATCACGCTCTTCTCGCCGAAGATGTCGCCGACCAGTCCGAGGTCGCGGTGGGCATGGAACTGGTCGCCGTCCGAGGTCACGATGCCGGCCGCTTCCTGGCCGCGGTGTTGCAACGCGTGGAGCCCGAGGGCCGCGTGCGCGCCCACATCGGGCAGACCTTGGATGCCGACGATCGCGCACTCCTCGTGCAAGTGATCGTCGTCGAAGGGGTTGGTCGTGAACCTCGGTCCGATCATTGCTTGCTCTCGATCAGTCGTTGCATGTCGCGTTGCTGCCGGCGGGTGTAGCCCTTGGTCCCGGTGGTCGATTGCGGCGTCGGCCGGACCAGCCCGCGCAACGCCCGTTCGGCCTTGAGCGCGGTCTCCGCCTTGCGTTTCGCCGATCCGGTCGCCGCCTCGGTCTTGCGCCGCGTCTCCTCGGGCACCAGGGTCAGCAGCAGGTCGGCGCCGCCGCGCACCAGCGGCATCGCCCTTGCCTGGGTGACGAAGTCGGGCAGTTGCTCCTCGGTCCAGAACCACGACGCGCCGATATAGATAAGGCACACCAGCACCGCGCCGCGCACCAGGCCGAAGACGAACCCGAGGCTCTTGTCGAGCCCGCCGACGGAACTCTCGCGCACGCCGCGCGCAATCGAATGGCTTATCACGGTCAGCACCATCAAGGTGACGACGAACAGGCCGGCCCCGGTCGCGATATCGGCGCCGAAGTCGTGGCCGATCAACTCGCGGGCGAAAGGCCGGGCGTAGGGGAATCCGTAAAGCGCCACCAACACCGCCCCGATCCAGCCGGCGACCGATAGAATTTCCTTCACGAAGCCGCGGAAATAGGCCAGCAGCCCCGAGATCACGAGCACCGCCACGATGATTCCGTCGGCGATATGGAACGGCAGATCGGCCATCGCTCAGCCTCCCACCGCCCGGATGGCGGCGCCGCCGCCGTCGCGGAACATCGCCACCAGGCCGCCGAGGTCGGCGATCTCCTGGACCGAGATATTGCCGGTCTTGGCCTTGCCCCGGCCCTTCTTGCCGCGTTGCGGCGCCAGGGCGCGGGTGAAGCCAAGCTTGCCGGCCTCCTTCAGGCGCGCGTCGGTCTGGCTCACCGTTCGCGCCTCGCCGGAGAGCCCGATCTCGCCGAATACCACCATATCGGCCGGCACCGGCACGCCGGTCAGGGACGAGGTCAGCGCCGCCGCGACCGCGAGATCGGCCGCCGGCTCGGTGATGCGCAGCCCGCCGGCGACGTTGAGGTAGACCTCGTTGCCGGTGAAGCTGAGGCCGCAGCGCGCTTCCAGCACCGCCAACACCATCGCGAGGCGTCCCGAATCCCAGCCGACCACCGCGCGCCGGGGCGTCGCCAAGGGCGAGGGCGCGACCAGGGCCTGGATCTCGACCAGCATCGGGCGCGAACCCTCGATCCCCGCGAACACCGCTGCACCGGCGACCTCGCCCTGGCGGTCCGCGAGGAACAGCGCCGAGGGGTTCGGAACCTCGATCAGGCCCTTGTCGGTCATCTCGAAGACGCCGATTTCGTCGGTCGGCCCGAAGCGGTTCTTGACCGCGCGCAGAATGCGGAACTGATGGCTGCGCTCGCCCTCGAAGTAGAGCACCGTGTCGACCATGTGCTCGAGCACGCGCGGCCCGGCGATCAGCCCATCCTTGGTGACGTGGCCGACGATCAACAGGGTGAAGCCGCGCCGCTTGGCGAGCCGGATCAGCTCCTGCGCCGAGGCTCGCACCTGGGCGACCGTGCCGGGGGCCGAGTCGAGCGCATCGATGAACATGGTCTGGATTGAGTCGACGACCACGATCTCCGGGCCGTCGGCGGCATTCAGCGTTGCCAGGATGTCGCGCACGTTGGTCGCGGCGGCGAGCTCGACCGGGGCCTCGATGACCCCGAGCCGGCGCGCCCGCATCCGCAACTGGTCGATCGATTCCTCGCCCGAGATGTAGGCGCAGCGCGCGTCGCCGCCGATCGCCGCGGTGACCTGCAGCAGCAGGGTCGACTTGCCGATCCCGGGATCTCCGCCAATCAGCAGCGCCGAGCCGCGCACCAGCCCGCCGCCCGAAACCCGGTCGAATTCCGCGATGCCGGTGATCCGGCGGGGCGCGGCTGCCGCCTTGCCGTCGAGCGCCACCAACTCGATCGGCTTGCCCTTGGCGCCCTTGGTCCAGCCGCCGGCCTTGCCGCCGATGGGTGCTGCGCCGGACGACGCCTCCTCGACGATGGTGTTCCATTCGTCGCAGCCCTCGCAGCGACCGACCCAGCGCGAGTGCGCCGTTCCACAGGACTGACAGACGAATTGTGTCGTCGACCGGGCCATATCAGGCTCCGTCCCGCTGCCGTCGGCTGGACCATGCATTCGTCACAGCCGCCGCAACTCCATCTGGATCGGCCCCTCGACGCGACCGTGGACGAACTGCTCCACGTGGTCCTCGCCACAGGTGTCGATCTCGTCGGTCGGACCGGTCCAAATCAACTTGCCCTTATACAGCATCGCGATGCGATCCGCGATCTTACGCGCGCTCGCCATGTCGTGGGTGATCGTCATGGTCGTGGCGCCGACCTTGCGCACGCACTGGACGATCAGGTCGTTGATGACGTCGCCCATCACCGGGTCGAGGCCGGTGGTCGGCTCGTCGAAGAAGATGATCTCGGGTTCGATGGCGATCGCGCGGGCGAGGCCGACGCGCTTCTTCATCCCGACCGAAAGCTCGGCCGGCGACATCCGGGCGACGTTCTCGCCGAGGCCGACCTGGCGCAATTTCTCGAGCGCGATTTCCGTCGCCGCCTCCGGGTCCATGCCCTTGCCCTCGGTCAGGCCGAAGGCGACGTTGTCCAGATTCGACATGCTATCGAACAGTGCCGCGCTCTGGAACAGCATGCCGAACTTGCCGTTGATCCGGTCGCGCTCGTCGCCCGAGATTCCGACCACCGACTCGCCGTCGATCTCGATCGTGCCTTTCTCGGGCGTCAGCAGGCCGAGGATGCATTTCAGGGTGACCGACTTGCCGGTGCCGGAGCCGCCGATGATAACGACCGACTCACCGGTCTGGACCTCGAGGTCGATGCCGTCGAGCACGATGTTGTCCCCGAACCGCTTGTGGACGCCGTCCAGTTTGATTTTGGGCCCGGTTTGGGGCCGGGATTGGGGGGCAAACTCGCTCATACGCCGAAGAACATCTGGCTGATGAAGTAATTGAGGATCAGGATCAGCACCGCGGCCGAAACCACCGCGTTGGTCGTCGCCGCACCCACGCCCTGCGCGCCGCCGGTCGAGTGGTAGCCCATGTAGCAGCCCATCAGGGTGACGACGAAGCCGAACACCGCGGCCTTGACCAGGCCCGAGAATATGTCGAGGAACTCGATGAAGTCCCAGGTCTTCTGGATGTAGGTCGCGGCGTTGAAGTCGAGCTTCAGGACGCCGATGATGTAGCCGCCGAAGATGCCAATCACGTCGCCGACAAAAACCAGCAGCGGTAGCATGGCAAGGCCCGCGATGATCCGCGGCACCACCAGATACTTGTAGGGATTGGTCGACAGCGTGGTCAGCGCGTCGATCTGCTCGGTCACGCGCATGGTGCCGATCTCGGCCGCCATCGCCGCGCCGACGCGGCCCGAGACCATGAGCCCGGCCAGGACCGGCGACAGCTCGCGGGTGATCGACAGCACCACGACCGAGGTCACCGTGAGCAGGGCGCCCTCGGAGGAGATGCGCGTAGCACCCGTGAAGCTCTGCAGCGCGATCACCATGCCCGAGAACAGGGTCGTCAGCCCGACCACCGGCAACGAGTAGTAACCGACGTCGATCATCTGCCGGCCGATCAGGCGCAGATAGATCGGCGGCCTGAAGAAGTGCGAGACCGACAGCACGGTGAAGGTGGTGAGCTGGCCGGTCGCCTCGAGGAAGCGCAGGAACGCGGACCCGATCGGGCGCAGCGGGTTGGCCCGCAGCATGCCAGGGATTCTGTCGGCGCTCATTCCGAGGCGGCCCCGGCGGCATCCGCCGCCCCTGAAGCCTCGATATAGTCGCGCCGGTAGCGTCGTCCCAGACTGGTGAGGATTTCGTAGCCGATCGTCCCGGCCTCGGCGGCCAGGGCGTCGACGTCGTGATGCGGTCCGATGAGGTCGATCATGTCCCCGGGCCCCACCTCAGGCGCGTGCGAGACGTCCAACGTAATCAGATCCATCGACACCCGCCCGATCACGGGTAGGGCGACCTCCCCGAGATACGCCGTCCCCCGATCGCTCAGACTGCGCAGATAACCGTCTGCGTAACCTGCCACGACAGTGGCGACGCGGGTCGGTCCAGTGAACGCGTGGGTCGCACCATAGCCAACGGTCTGGG
>JASLSL010000322.1 GCA_030743445.1 Alphaproteobacteria bacterium | reverse complement strand
CCAGCCCCGGCCGGCCCCAGATGCCGCCATAGATCGCCTCCGAGATCATCCGCTGGTAGCCGGGTGCGGTGTCGTCGTCGCTGACCACGGTGCCGAGCTTGGCCCGGACCGCCTCGCCGCGCTCGAAGAGTTCTTCGCGTGTCGTCATCTTTGCTCTCCCTTGTCTTCTCGATTTGTCGCTGGGGACGGGCGCCTAAAGCCCCGCCCCCTCCAGCCAATCCCGGAACACCTGCCGCCCGAGCTCTTCCATCGCCGGGCCGTGCTCTCGGGTCGTGGCGCGCAGCCCGGGCACGTCGACGCCATGGGTCGCCGCGATCTCGACCGCGTGGCCGATGAACCAACGTTCGGCGTTGGCGACGGTGACCTCGAGATGGAATTGCAGCGCCAATGCAAAATTACCGATGGCGAAGGCCTGGTTGACTACCGCCTCGGTCGAGGCCAGCAGGTCGGCGCCCGCCGGCAGATCGAAGGTGTCGCCGTGCCAATGCAGCACCGCCGCCTCGCCGACCCGGCCGAGCGGCGACGCGGCGCCGGCCTCACTCAATCGAAGCGATGCCCAGCCGAGCTCCTTCGCCGGCCCCGGATAGACCTTCTCGCCGAGCGCCCGCGCCATCATCTGGCAGCCGAGGCAGACCCCGAGGGTCGGCCGCTCGGCGGCGAGACGTTTTTCGAGCAGCGCCACCTCACCCCTGATCCAGGGATAGGCGTCGTCCTCCCAGACCCCCATCGGCCCGCCGAGCGAGACCACGACGTCCGGCGCCAGCGGATCGAGGCCCGAGAGATCGTCCAGCCCGGCTTCGACGTACCGGATTTCGCAACCGCGGCCGGCGAGCAGCGACTCGAGCGTGCCGAGGTCCTCGAACGCGACGTGGCGGATGGCGAGCGCGGACTTGATCATGGTCCCGTCATAGCAGGTCGAGTTGGGTCGAGTCCGGTGGGTCGTCTTCCGTCCCGGGCGCCTCGGGCGGCGCGGCCGGCTCGATGATCTCCGGGCCGTCGTTCGCGACTTTGTTGACCAGGGTCGAGATCGGCGTCGTCTCGATCCACCCGCGGTAGGGTTGGAGCAGCGCGCCCGCCTCCTTCGGGTCGGCGGCGAGCCAGGCCTCGAAGGCGTCCTCATCCAGGATCACCGGCATCCGGTGGTGGATCGGGGTTAACGCTTCGTTGGCCTCGGTCGTGACGATGGTGCAGGTCTCGATCTCGTCCCCGCCCGGGTCCTGCCAGTGCTCCCAAAGCCCGGCGAAGGCGAAGGGGGCGCCGCCCTCCAGCGTGATGCGGTAAGGCTGCTTCGGCCCCTTGTCCTGCTTTTGCCACTCGTAGAATCCGTCGGCGGGAATCAGGCAACGGCGATGGCGAAAGGGGGCGCGGAACGACGGCTTCTCCGCCACGGTCTCGGCCCGCGCGTTGATCATCCGGTTGCCGATCGCCGGATCCTTGGCCCAGGACGGCACCAGCCCCCAGCGGAACGCGGTGAACTCGCGCCCTTCGCCCGACGCCGGCACGCGGACCGCGGCGACGTCTTGGCCCGGCGCGATGTTGTAGCGCGGCGCCAGGTTGGGCAGCGCGTCGAACCCGAAAAGGGCCCTGATAGCTTCGACCGGCGTCGTCAGGCTGTAGCGTCCACACATGTCGTGCATAATGCCGGAAAAGGCGGACTGGGGCACGGTTTGGCATGAAAACTCATGAGGTCGGGGTCTGGCCATCGACCGAGCAACATCCGCGCGAGCACGAGCTGGCGTGGAAGCTCGCCGCCGTGGCCTGCGACCCGGTCCCGGTCGAATCGCAAGTCGCCGAGATGATCGCCAACCGGATCATCGACAACGCGGCGGTTGCTTTGGCCTCGGCCGAGCGCGCGCCAGTCGCCGCCGCCCGCGCCCAGGCGCTCGCCCACCCGCGTCCCGGGGGCGCCACCTTATATGGTCTCGGACCCGACGTGCGGGTCGAGGCCGAATGGGCGGCCTGGGCCAACGGCACCGCGGTGCGCGAGCTCGACTTCCACGACACCTTCCTGATGGCCGAATATTCCCACCCGGGCGACAACATTCCGCCGCTGCTCGCCGTCGCTCAGCAGACCGGCCGGACCGGCGCCGACCTGGTGGCCGGCGTCGCCGCCGGATACGAAATTCAAATCGACCTGGTAAAGGCGATCTCGCTGCACGCCCACAAGATCGACCATATCGCCCATCTCGGCCCGGCGACGGCGGCCGGGATCGGCGCCCTGCTCGGCCTCCCGGCCGAGACGATCTACCACGCGATCAACCACGCCCTCCACGTCACCTGCACGACGAGGCAGTCGCGCAAGGGCCAGATCTCGAGCTGGAAGGCGTTCGCCCCGGCGCATGCCGGCAAGCTCGCCATCGAGGCGGTCGACCGGGCGATGCGCGGCGAGACCGCCCCGGCGCCGATCTGGGAGGGCGAGGACAGCGTCATCGCCTGGCTGTTGGACGGGCCGGACGCGGCCTACGAGATCGCGTTGCCCGAGGCGGGCGAGCCGAAACGGGCGATCCTGGAGAGCTACACCAAGGCGTACTCGGCCGAATACCAGGCCCAGGCGATGATCGATCTCGCCTTTCGCCTGCGCGAGCGGATCGCCGACCTCGGCGCGGTCGAGGAGATCGTCGTCCACACCAGCCATCACACCCACCGGGTGATCGGCTCCGGATCGGGCGACCCGCAGAAATACGACCCGGACGCCAGCCGCGAGACCCTCGATCATTCGCTGCCCTACATCCTCGCCGTGGCGCTCGAGGACGGAGGTTGGCACCACGAACTCTCCTATGCGCCGGATCGTGCCCGGCGGCCCGGGACCGTGGCGCTGTGGCAAAAGATCAAGACCGCGGAGGACCCGGAGTGGGAGCGCCGCTACCGGTCGGACGACCCGGCGGAAAAGGCCTTCGGCGGGCGGGTCGAGATTACGCTTGCCGACGGCTCGCGGATCGTCGACGAGATCGCCGTCGCCGATGCCCATCCCCTCGGCGCCCGGCCATTCGGGCGTGCCGACTATGTCGCCAAATTCGAGACGCTGGCCGAGGGGATCGCAAGCGAGGCCGAACAACGGCGCTTTCTCGACCTGGTTATCGGATTGGAAGGATTGGACACCACGGCGCTGGCCGGTCTGACGCCGGCGGCCGATCTATTGAATCTGCAGATGGTCGCCGACGGGCGGGGCATCTTCGACGCGTGACGGGGGATTAGCGATCATCCCTCACGTCATCCCGGCCGAACGAGCGAAGTGAGTGAGAGCCGGGACCCAGTCCTGAGAAACAACGTGTCGTTCGAGTGGCCCATTGGTTTTCCGGACTGGGTCCCGGGTCGTCGCTGCGCACCGCCCGGGATGACGGTTATTTGATAATCCCCCTCCCCCACTTGAGGGAGAAGGTTAGGGTGGGGGGTGAAAAAGGTGCCTGGCACCTTTTTGTAATGTAACGGGGATTAATCTCCCGACGCTTCGCGCGCGTCCGGCACGTAGGGTTTCGAGGCGAAATGCTCCTTGCCGCCGGAGGCGAACTTCAGCCCGGCCTTCTTGATCGCGTCGTCCGGCACCTTGTCCAGCGGCACATAGTAGCGGTCGTCCTCACGGACGAGCGCCTCGTTGGTGACCGCGTTGTAGCAGATCAGCAAGGTCCAACGCCGCCTCTCGGAGCGGTTCTGGTCCGAGCGATGCAGCGTGTTCGAGTGGAAGATTGCCACGTCGCCCGGGTCGAGGACGCAGTCGACGGTCTCGTATTGCTCGAGGATGTGTTCCATGTGCGACGGGTCGGCGCCGTTCTGCTCGGGCGTTAGTTGCACATGGTCGAGCCGGCCGAGCTTGTGCGACCCGCGCACCAGCTTGAGGCAACCATTGTCGGCGTCGGTCCGGTCGAGCGCGATCATGGTGCTCAGCATGTCGGGCCTGAGGCAGCCGTTGTAATACCAATAGCCGTAATCCTGGTGCCATTCCCAGGCACCGCCGACCTCGGGGTCCTTCGCGGTCAACTTCGACTGATAGTGATAGACCGGCTCGCCGATCAGCGCCTCGGCGGTGTCGACCATGCGCTCCGAGCGCGCGGCCATGCCGTAGACGCTGTCGCCGGCCCGGTTCCAGAGCGAGATGCGGGTGCCGCCGCCCTCCGAGTCGGCGCGAATCAGGGAATGCTTTGCGACCTCCGGGTCCTCTTCCATGGCCCGGCGCAGCAGATCGATCTCTTCGGCGTCGAACATCCCGCGCACGAAGACGAACCCGTCCTCGTGGTAGGCAGCGACCTCTTCCGGCGTCAGCACCGATGGCATCGGCTCAACTCCTCGCGGCGGAAGGCGTCATCATATCACCTGACGGCGTGGAATCCGCCCTATTCCTTGATCGCCTTGAGGACGATGGTGGTTTCCTTGATGACGTTGTTGTGCTGGCGGATCGCCTGCAGCAGCTCGGTGTCGCCCAGCGCGCCGGTCTGGACCTTGGAGAGCCACGGCTGCTCGAGGGTAAACTTCATGTCGGCCATTTCGAAGTCGACGCCGATAAGCAGTGCCAGCGGCGTATTGGCGGCCTTTTCCTCGACCCACTGCTCGCAGTTCTTGCGCGAGAACATGGCGAGGCCTTCTGCGGTCACTGGCCGCACGTGGGTCGGATCGTTGAGAAAGTCGTCGTGGCGCGGATGCGGCACCGCGATGGTGACCGCGGCGTCATGCCGGCAGACCCGGTAGAGCTCCTTGATCACCCCGAAATAGGTCTCGGTCGTTGCGCCCAAATGTTCGAGCACATGGCTCATGACGATTTCGTCCACCGAGTCGTCGCCCCACGGCCAAGGGAATGTCTCCAGGTCGACGACCTCGTCGGGCTCGCAGTCCGCGGAACTGTCGACGTTGAGGTATCCGTCGAGCTTGTAATAGCCGCATCCGAGGTTGAGCTTCATGACGCGCAACATGGCAGTTTCCGGCCATCGCGGCCAAGTAAATTCCTCCGCTCGCTTGACCTGGCCTGCCCCGATGTCATATTAATATCATGTTCTGTTTTTGTTCCCGCTGACTTTTTCGCCACATCTGGTATGTTTATTTCAACAAAACCACGACATCTTGTGGTTTATTCACAAAATATCCTATTCACACCTGTGGACAGGAGGGGCTGAGAATGGATGGATCGGGTGCGTTTCCGCATGAAGAAGCGGTTGTGGATAACAGGCCGGAAAATGGCCCAGAGGCACCCGAAGACAGACTGACAAGCCACCCTGCCAACGACGAACTCACCCAGGGCGTTCTCGATGTAGCGCAGAACGAACGCGGCATCCGAGTCGAAATCGACCGGACGCGCGACGACCATTTGACCCAGTTCGGCAAGGAGACGCTCGCCGACCGCTATCTGATGCCAGGCGAGAGCTATCAGGACCTGTTCGCCCGGGTGGCGATGCATTTCGCCGACGACTCGGCGCACGCCCAAAGGCTTTACGACTACATCAGCGATCTCTGGTTCATGCCGGCGACCCCGGTGCTCTCGAACGGCGGCACCGATCGCGGATTGCCGATTTCGTGTTTCCTCAACGAGGCCTCGGACAGCCTCGAGGGCATCGTCGATCTCTGGAACGAGAACGTCTGGCTCGCCGCCCGCGGCGGCGGCATCGGCAGCTACTGGGGCAATCTGCGCTCGATCGGCGAGCGTGTCGGCCACAACGGCAAGACCTCGGGCGTGGTGCCGTTCATCCGGGTCATGGACTCGCTGACCCTGGCGATCAGCCAGGGCTCGCTCAGGCGCGGCAGCGCCGCCGTCTACCTGCCGGTGAGCCATCCCGAGATCGAGGAATTCATCGAACTCCGTCGCCCGACCGGCGGCGACCCGAACCGCAAGGCCCTCAACCTGCATCACGGATTACTGATTCCGGACGCGTTTATGCGTGCGGTAGAGAACGACGAAGATTGGGCGCTCACGAGCCCGAAGGAAGGCTCGGTATTGCGCACGATCCCGGCACGCTCGCTGTGGATCCGCATCCTGACCTCGCGTATCGAGACAGGAGAGCCATACCTGATCTTCGTCGACCATGTGAACGGCGCGATTCCCGAGCACCAGAAGCTTGCCGGCCTGACCGTCAAGACCTCGAACCTGTGCTCGGAGATAACGCTGCCGACCGGCCGCGACCGGTTCGGCGAGGAACGCACGGCGGTGTGCTGCCTGTCCTCGCTGAATCTCGAGAAATACCTGGAGTGGGAGGACCACCCGACATTCCTCGAGGATGTCATGCGGTTCCTCGACAACGCGCTGCAGGACTTCATCGACCGCGCGCCGGACGAGTTCAAGCGCGCCGCCTATTCCGCGATGCGCGAGCGTTCGGTCGGGCTCGGCGTTATGGGTTTCCACTCGTTCCTCCAGGCTAATTCGATCCCGCTCGAGGGCGTCATGGCCAAGGTCTGGAACAAGCGGATTTTCAAGCACATTCGGGGACGGGCCGATATCGCCTCGCGCAAGCTCGCCGAGGAGCGCGGCGCTTGCCCCGATGCCGCCGATTTCGGCGTCGCCGAGCGGTTTTCCAACAAGATGGCGGTGGCGCCGACGGCCTCGATCTCGATCATCTGCGGCGGCGCCTCGCCGGGCATCGAGCCGATCGCGGCGAACAGTTACACCCACAAGACGCTGTCGGGCTCGTTCAACGTGCGCAACAAGCACCTGAAACGGCTGCTCGCCGGGAAGGGCCATGACGACGACGAAACCTGGTCCTCGATCACCACCAACGAAGGCTCGGTGCAACACCTCGACTTTCTGACCGAGGACGAGAAGGCGATGTTCAGGACGGCCTTCGAGATCGATCAGCGCTGGCTGATCGAGCACGCCGCCGACCGCGCGCCCTATATCTGCCAATCGCAGTCGATCAATCTGTTCCTCGCAGCCGACATCCACAAGCGCGACCTGCACCAACTCCACTTCCAGGCCTGGAAGCAGGGATTGAAGAGCCTCTACTACTGCCGCTCCAAGTCGATGCAGCGCGCCGAGGTGGTGACCGACAAGCCCGGCATGAACGGGATCGAGAGCATCCCCCTTCTCGGCAAGGTCAACGGCGGCGACGAACCCGCCACGGAGGAGAACCAGAACGACTACGAAGAATGCCTCTCCTGCCAGTAGGCAGGAGCGAGGGGAGAAAAACTCAGCAATGTCGCTTCTCGACGCCGATCCGATCTACAAGCCGTTCCACTATCCGTGGGCCTACGATGCGTGGCTGATGCAGCAGCGCATCCACTGGCTGCCGGAAGAGGTGCCGCTCGCCGACGACGTCAAGGATTGGCACAGGAACCTCTCGGACGCCGAACGCAACCTGCTGACCCAAATCTTCCGGTTCTTCACCCAGGCCGACGTCGAAGTGAACAACTGCTACATGAAGCACTACGGCCGGGTATTTAAGCCGACCGAAGTGCAGATGATGCTGGCCGCCTTCTCCAACATGGAGACGGTCCACATCGCCGCCTACTCACATCTTTTGGACACCCTCGGGATGCCCGAAACCGAGTACCAAGCCTTCCTCAAATACGATGAGATGAAGGCGA
>JASLSL010000321.1 GCA_030743445.1 Alphaproteobacteria bacterium | reverse complement strand
TGAACTCCAGGTTCGAATTTCAAACTTGGCAGAACAGCGGCGTAGACATCTATCAGCTCTATAGGTGGATGGGCCGTCATAATATGGCCTCCACATTTCGTGCAGAATTGCCGCTCGCTGAGTTCGGTTTTCTGGAATTTGCCGACGTGTTCCGAGCCCTTCGTAATCTTAACGGCATCGGGCTTCCACAACGTGAAGGCATTCACTGGTCCTGCCGACCAGGAGCGGCAGGATTCACAGTGGCAATAGCCCATCCCTTCCGGTGCGCCAGTCACCTCGACCTCAACTGCTCCGCAGAAACACTTTCCCTTATGATTGTCGCTCATCTAAGCATCCCCCCTAGCCCGATATTCCCCCAGACAATACGTCCTAGGCTCCCAATATTAGCCATGCCAGACATTTGGCGACAATGCCAGATGCCTGACCATCCACTCGGCTGAATGTCCGCAATGGGTCATTGCGCGACATTATTTAACCGACCCACTGCTGAACGACGGAGCCCCCGCTTACGGCCCGAGATACTTGCCGCCGTTGACGTGGATCACCTGGCCGGTGACGTAGCGCCACCTGTCCCTCGAGTTCGTTTGCCGGTGTGACCATCGGTGCCCCCTCCCGAAATTATCGCCTCTGCACTTTGGCTGGGATGCTAGGTTTGCGGCCGGGCAACGTCAACGCGAGTGGTGTTATTGAAATTCGAACGACCCCCTCACCCCAGCCCTCTCCCCCAGGCCAGGGGGAGAGGGGAAAATAGCAGGCCGCCGCTTGCAACCCTCGCCCCCTTTCGGGGGAGAGGGAGGGGCCCGCGAAGCGGGAGGGTGAGGGGGAAGTTAGGCGTAGCAAAACAGGGGGCCGTCATGCCGTCGACCGTATTCGAATCGAAGATCTTCCGCGACCTGCTCTCGACCGAGGCGATGCGCCTTGTGTTCAGCGACGAGCAACTGGTCGCCCGCTATATCGAGGTCGAGATCGCGCTGGCCCGGGTCCAGGCCCGGCTCGGCATGATTCCCGAGGCAGCGGCCTTGGCGATCGGGGAGGGCGCCAAGGTCGAGATCATCGACCTCGACGCCATGGGTGCCAGGGCCGAGATCGTCGGCTATCCGATCCTGCCGCTGGTCGAGCAGATCGTCGCCAAGCTCCCCCAGGGGCTCGGCGAGTGGGTCCATTGGGGGGCGACGACCCAGGACATCATGGATACCGGGCTGGTGCTGCAGCTGCGCCAGGCGCTGGCGTTGATCGAGGCCGACCTGAGGTCGCTCGCCGACATCCTCCGCACCATGGCGAAGCAGCACCGCGACACACCCATGGCCGGGCGCTCGCACATGCAGCAGGCCTTGCCGATCACCTTCGGCTACAAGGTCGCGGTCTGGCTCTCGGGCATCGAGCGGCACTTGCGGCGGCTCCATGAGATCCGCCCGCGGGTGCTGATTGCCCAGTTCGCGGGGGCGGCCGGCACGCTGGCCTCGCTCGGCGAGGACGGGTTCAAGGTCCAGGACGGCCTCGCCCATGAGCTCGGCCTCGGGCGGCCCGAGGCGACCTGGCACGTGATGCGCGACAGCCTCGCCGAGGTGGTGTGCTTCCTCGGCCTCGTCACCGGGACGCTGGCCAAGATCGCGGTCGACATCACGCTGATGGTGCAGAGTGAGGTCGCCGAGGCGCGCGAGCCCTTCGTCGAGGGCCGCGGCTCGAGCAGCACCATGCCGCAGAAGCGCAACCCGATCGCCTCCGAGGTGCTGATCGTCACCGCCGCCGCGGTGCGACAGGACGTCGGCCTGATGCTCGAGGGCATGCTGCACGACCACGAGCGCGCCAGCGGCGCCTGGCAGATGGAATGGATCGCTCTGCCGCGCGCCTTCATCGCCGCTTCCGGCGCCTTGAAACAGGCGCTCGACGTGCTCGGCGGGCTCGAGGTCGACGCGGCGGCGATGCAGCGCAACCTCGACCTCTCGCGCGGCTTGATCGTCTCGGAGGCGGTGATGATGGGCCTGGGGGCGGCGATCGGCCGGCAGACCGCCCACGATCTGGTCTACGACGCCTGCCGCGAGGCCGCCGCCAGTGGCAAGACGCTGTTGGAGGTGCTGCAGGCGATGCCCGAGATCGCCGAGCACATCTCCGGTGACGAACTCGTGGCCCTCTGCGATCCGGCGAACTACACCGGGCTCGCCGGCGAGATGGTGGACAGGGTGGTGGGCCAGGGCTGAGATGGTCGGTCGGCTGTTTATTCTGGCCGCGTTCGCGACGCTGCTCGCCGCGGCGCCGGCCGTGGCCAAGAAGGTCCCGGTCGATTTGGAGCTCGCCTTCGTCGTCGACCTCTCGGGCAGCATCGACGACGCCGAGGTCCGCCTCCAACGCGAGGGCTACAGCGATGCGCTCGCCCACCCCCGGGTCTTGAACGCGATCAGCGGTGGCTTCCTGCGCTCGATCGCGGTCGCCTATATCGAGTTCGCGGCCGAGGACTGCGAAACCCTCAGCGTGCCCTGGACCCTGATCGGCGGCCGGCCGGCGGCGGCGGAATTCGGCCGCCGGGTGGTCGAGCGGCCGCGCTGGTTCTGCGTCGGCGGCAATGCGATCGGCGACGCCATCGCCTTCGCCACCAAGTCGATCGAGGACAACGTGTTCGAAGGCACCCGCCTTGTGATCGATGTCTCGGGCGACGGCACCAACACCCTCGGCCGGTCGGTCACCCGGGCGCGCGACGCCGCCGTGGCCCGCAACATGACGGTCAACGGGCTGGTGATCGACCGGCCCGACATCCCCGAGCTCTACGAGTATTTCAAAGAGTTCGTGATCGGCGGCCCCGGCGCGTTCGCGATCCGCGCCGACGACCGCAAGACCTTCGCCGCGGCGATCCTGAAGAAGCTGCTCGCCGAAATCGCCGCCCGCCCGCCCGCGGGCGCGGCGCCGCAGCAGGCCCGGCGAACCGGCGCAATCGGCCGCCGGTAATTCCGTTCCAATCTCCCCCGCTCAGTCCCGCGGTTTGGTGTCGTGGCTGCAATAGGCCAATACGATCCCGAAAAAGACCATGCCCCCAACCACGAACGCCATCATCAGTGTTTCCAACGGTGTCATAAAAATCTCCGATATCGGTGAATGCTCGAACCTAGGCCGGCCCTGGGCGAGCCGCGTTGATCTGGGTCAATTGATCGCGACGGGGCCGATGCTTTATCGCCGCGCCGGCCGCGTGCTAGGCTCCAGCGCTGAATTTTTGGAGGTAAGACGGAGATGGACGCATTGGAAGTTTTCGATCCGTCGGGCGCGACGGAGGTCACCCAACTGCATGCCGACCGGCTCGACGGGCTCGACGGCAAGACCATCGGCCTGATCTCGAACGACATGTGGCAGGCGCACCGGATGTTGCCGCTCCTCAAAGAGTACTTGGAGCAGCGCTATCCGACCGCCACGGTCATTCCCGAGACCGAGTTCCCGATGGGGATCGGCGAGATCGACTCGGAAGAGACCGTCGACAGGTTGGAGGAGCTGGGGGCCGACGCCGCCATCATCGGCAACGCCTCTTGAGGCGCCTGCGCAACTGGATGCGGCCGTGTCGCCGCTCGTATTGAAAGCAGGGGCATCCCCACCGTCGTTTTGACGCGCGACGAATTCGTCGGCGTGCTGAACAACGCCATCGCCGGGCTCGGCTTCGACCGGGAAGTGGCGATGGTCACCTTCCCGATCGATCCCTTCCTGGTCGGCGGCGATATATCGCCGATCGAAACCAAGGCCGAGGACTTCGTCGAGGGCCTGCTCTCGTGGTCGCCGACGACGACCGAGACCGGCATGCACGAGCCGCCCAAGGTCAGGATCGAGGCCAACGGCTACGAGGCGGCGTTCGACCAGATGAACCGCCTGTTCCTGACCAACACCTGGGGCGACGGCCTGCCGCTCAATCCGCCGACCGAGGAGCGCGTTGGCTGGATCCTCAAGGGCGCCGACCGCGCGCCGGGCGACGTGATCGGCAAGTTCATGCCGAAGGGCGGCATCGCCACGGTCGAGACCGTCGCCGTCGCGCTCGCCATGGCCGACGGGCGGCCCGAATACCTGCCGGTGCTGATCGCCGCGGTCGACGCCTTCCTCGATCCGGCGATGGACCACGACAAGCTTCAGGCGACCTCGGGCAGTACCTTTCCGGTGGTCATCGTCAACGGCCCGATCGCCAAGGACATCCGGCTCAACTCGGGCTTCGGGCTGTTAGGGCCGGACCCGCAACATCCCGCGGGGGCGAGCATCGGCCGGGCGCTGCGCTTGCTGCAGCAGAACGTCGGCGGCGCCCTGCCGGGGGTCGGCACGATGGCGATTTTCGGCGGCATGCGTTACACCAACGCGGTCTTCGCCGAGGACGAGGACGGCCTGCCCGAGGGCTGGACGCCGGTCGGCGTCGAGCGCGGCGCCAAGCCCGGGGCCAACACGGTCACCGTCTATGTCGGCACCGGCGCCTCGAACATCGTGCGCCGCGGTGTCGGCAAGGAAGAGCCGATGGAGGAGGCGGAGCAAAGCCTGCGCCGCGTCGCGAGCTATCTCGGCAGCTCGTGTATCCACTATGCCGGCGGTTGGGCGCACGGCACGCCCGGCGCGCTGCTGATCCCGCGGCCGGTCGCGATGCAGCTCAACGCGCTCGGCTGGACGTCCAAGCAGGCGGTCAAGGAATTCCTTTGGGAGAAATCCAGGATACCGCAATCGGTGGTGCGGGAGACCGGCCTCCGACAGTGGATCGAGGCGGCGGCCGATCCCGAAACGGTGGCCTCTGTGGACGACGATCCCTGGCCGATCGCCAGGAGCCCCGAACAGATCATCGTGATCGTCGCCGGCGGCGCGCATCCGACCCATAACTTCTGGATGCAGGCGATGTCGCCGACGGTTGCGTGCCGCGAGATCGATGCACCCGGCAACTGGGCGGTGCTGATCTCGGAGGCGGAAGAGGACCTCGGGCCGAGCGGCGACCTCTGCGTAATTTAGGCTTCGTCAGGGTAGCGTTCGCGGAACTCGGCCTCGATCTCTTCGATCATGGTCTGCTGGTAGGCCTCGAAGGCCGGCCCGTGCCAGGCGCGGTGCTCGCCGCCGGCGAAGGCGCAGGCGTTCCAATGGTAGACCATCGCGTTGCGCCGATTGGCGAGAAAGTTGTTCCGGGTCCGGACGATCTTCGCCGGCACGCCGACGACGATCGAGTTGTCGGGCACCTGCATGCCCTCGGGGACGACGCAGTGGGCGCCGACGACGCAGTTCTCGCCGATCACCGCGCCATCCATCACCGTGGCGTTGATCCCGACCAGCGTGGTCGCGCCGATCGTGGCCCCGTGCACCGTCGCCTTGTGGGTGATCGAGCAATAATCCCCGATCGAGACGCCCACCTCGTAGCCGACGTGGAGCATCGTGTGGTCCTGTAGGTTGGCATAGCGGCCGACGCGGACTTCCTGGCTTTCCGCCCGGATCACCGCATAGGGGAAGAGGCTCGATTCCGCCCCGATCGAAACCTTGCCGTAGATCAGCGCGGTCGGGTGGATGAAGGCCGGCGAGTCGAGCTCGACCTCGGGGCCGAACCGGCTGTCGTCGGTCGTCGCGTCGTTCATATTTCGATCTCCCCGGGGACTGTTGGGCCAAGCAGCTTACTAAAGCCGCCGAGGATTTGCTAAGCTCGCCGGATCGGACGACCGAACAGGGAGGAAATTATGGATCAAGCCTATGCCGAGATCGCCAGCGCGCTGGAGAACTACTTCGACGGGTTCTACACCGGCGACACCGACCAGTTGCGCGGCATCTTCCATGCCAACTGCCACCTCTTCACCGCGGCCGACGGGCCGTTGCAGGACGACGACATGGAGGCGGTCTACACCCGGGTTGAGGGCCGCGAGCCGCCGGCCAAGCGCAGCGATTCGCGCCACGATCGGATTCTCTCGATCGACATGTCGGGACCGGAATCGGCACTCGCCAAGGTGCAGATCGCGATCGGGCCGAAGCTCTATACCGACTACCTCAGCATGCTGAAGATCGACGGCGGGTGGCGCATCATCTCCAAGACCTACACCCACGTCATGCTGGCGGCGGCCCGGGCGGAGGCGGCGGAATAGGTCGTTAACCTTAGAATTTTGTGGAAATTTCGGGTCTGTGCGCTTAAATGGCCGTATTGAGTTAGCAACCGGAGGCCATATCCGCCATGCGGATCAACGAGGCCAAATTCGCGATCGGCCGGATCGTCCGCCACAGGGTCTATCCCTTCCGCGGCGTGATCTTCGATGTCGACCCGGAATTCGCCAACACCGAGGAATGGTGGGACGCGATCCCGGAAGAGGTGCGTCCGCTGAAGGAACAGCCCTACTACCACCTGCTGGCGGAGAACGAGGACGGGCCCTACATCGCCTACGTCTCCGAGCAGAACCTGCTGGCCGACGAGGACGAGGGCCCGGTCGGCCATCCCGACATCGAAGCCTTCTTCTCCGAACTCAAGGACGGCCGCTACGTCGCCCGCTCGGGCGTCGCGAACTGACGCGCCGGGCACCCGGAATTTGCTCTACATGGTGGAATGCGGGTTCGCAGATCCGGCCCGCGAGGACGAATGGAACGCCTGGTACGGCGGACCGAAGATCGCCTCGCTGGTGACCTTGCCGCAATTCACCGGCTCGCAGCGCTTCAAAGCCGAGGACGGCCAGCCGGCGCCCTATCTCGCGATCCATGGGGTCGCGGCGGCCGAGTTCTTCGAGAGCGACAACTACAAGGGTGCGGGCGGCGGCAGCTTCAACGAATGGCAGGACGAGATCGTCGATTGGCGGCGCAGCCTCTACGATGGCATGGACGTGCTACCCGAGGTCGAGACGGATCAGCGCCTCGCGGTGCTCGATGGCGCGGGAGAAGCGCCGGGCATCGTCTGGCTCGATTGCGTCGGCCTCGACCGCAGCGTCCCGCGCCGCGGCCTCGCAGTCCTGGAGGCAGGCGATCCTGTTCCCGAAGGCGCCCGCGTGTTCCACCCGATGACCGGGAAGATCGCCGGCGACTGATCCCAAACCATGATCTTGCCGCCTTCTCCATTCGTCATTCCCGCGAAAGCGGGAATCCACGCCTGAGCCCTACAGACAAATGCGAGATCGCGGGTGTCCAGAGTCTCAGGCATGGATTCCGGGTTCGCGCGCAGCGCGCCCCGGAATGACAATTCAGCCGTAGCTCACCGCCATGCCCTCGGCCGGGTCCATCTGGGCGCCGTAGGGCGGGATCGGATAGCGCAGGCCGACCTTGGCGATGCCTTCCAGCCCCTCGATGCCGCGGGCGAACTCGTCGGGCGGCATGGCGATCAGCAACTCGTCGTCGGCGACCCCGCCATAGCGCCGCTCGGCGTAGCACGGGATCGAGATCGAGGTCTCGCGCGTCCTCAGCGCCCGGCCCCAGCTGTCGGAGCACGCGGTCTCGCCGGTGATGGTCATGTCGTAGCGCTTGTAGCGCTTCCACTGCAGCCCGTTGACGAACAGGATCATCTGCCCCGGCGTGGCGTAGAAGCACACGATGTCCGGCGGGTCGAGCCGGCCCGAGCGCAAGGGCGACATCACCGTGCCGACGTATTTACCGGCGACCTGGCGGGTCATCTGGTCCTGGTGGGCGCGCGCCGCCTCCAGGTTCTCGAACCAGACGCCGACGAAGTTCTTGCCCGAGAGGTATTCCTCGCTCGGCGCGTCGATCCCCATCACGCCGCCGCAGTTCGAGCCGGGCCTGACGTTGGCCGCGGTGATGCCGAGGGTGAACCCGGCGATCCGGCTCTGGGTGATGAGTTGGCACGAGGTATGGTGGCGGCCGTCTTTCGGAAAGCGGATGCCGGGCACCGCCTGCATCTCCTCGAGGCTCTCATACTGCTTCATGCCGATTGGCAAGGTGCGGATCTTGAGAAGCTCGTGCAGTTTGGCCGCGAGCTGCTTGAGCTCCTCGCCGCTCGGCATTCCGGTGGTGTCGTCGCTCATCACAGGGTCTCCCGAAATCATCCATTGGTGGGGCGCATCGGGGACTATAACGCGCGGCGACGCGCGGCGGACGCGGGCATAGCGTCGCATGCGCCGGGCGGGCGGCGCGGTTTCAATCTTCGAGGAGTTTTCGCCAGAAGCCCTTTTTCTTCGGCGGCGGCTTGCGCCGGCGTCGCCGCACCGCCTCGCCGCCCCCGTGCGGCTTCTTCTCCGACACCGCGTGCGGGTTGGTGTAGGTATAGA
Source organism: Alphaproteobacteria bacterium (assembly GCA_030743445.1). Lineage (GTDB taxonomy): Bacteria > Pseudomonadota > Alphaproteobacteria > UBA8366 > UBA8366 > JASLSL01. Next base: position 2,172 of record JASLSL010000321.1, on the reverse strand, counting down.
AGATGCGGAACTCGCCTTCCTCGCTGATCTTGTAATAGGCGACCTTGGCGAGCGTCGGGTCCTTGCCGCAGCGCTCTTGCGCGTCGGCTTCGGCGTCGGCGCGGTTCTCGATGCTGTCGGAATGGACCAGCTCGCCATCGGTGAGCTGTTGCCCCGCCTTGCACATGTAGATTTCGACGAGCATGGGTGAATTCTAGCGCTGCCGTCGTCTCAATTCCAGGATGCGAGATGGAAAAACAACAATTGTTTTGAATCAAATGCTTATAAAATGGGGACTGTCCCCATTTTTACTCCTCGCTGACCACGCGGGCCGTGTGGCCGTTGCCATGGGTGTCCTCCATCAGGAGCGCGATGCCCGGCTCGAAGCGCCGCGTCTCTCCGTCGCTCGCGGTGATCTCGACCGCACCCCTGAGGCAGAGGTAGAGCTGGCGCCGGGGGCGGGGTGGCGCTCGCTGATCCAGCCCGGGGGCCCGGTGACGAAGAGGAAGCGCGCGGCGTCGGTCGGCGCCGAGGCCCGGTCGGGTGCGGCCGGCGGGGCCAAGTCGACGTCCTCGAACTCGATCTCCATATCCTCGAAGTGGCTTTCGCCGTGATCGTCGGCATAGAGCCGCACATAGCCCATCGCATGGCTTCCTAGCGGATCACGCCGTCCGCCCTGAGCCGGGCGATGCGGTCGTCGTCGTAGCCGAGAAGCTCGCCCAGCAGCTCGTCCGTGTGCTCGCCGAGGAGCGGGGGCGCGGTCGGCTTGCGCACCGGCGTCTCGGAGAGCCGGATCGGCGAGGCGAAGATGCGGACCGGGCCGGTCGGATGCTCGACCGTCTTGATCATGCCGCGCTCCATCACGAAGTCGGACTCCAGCGCCTCCGCCAATGTCTGCATCGCCCCCGAGGGCAGATGGTACATCTTGGCGAGCCAGTATTCGCGCGGCTGAGCCGTGAATATCTCGATGATGATCTCGAACAGCGCCGGGCGGTTTTGGAACCGGTCGTTGGTGGTGGCGAAGCGCGGGTCGTCGGCAAGGTCCGGGCGCTCCAGCACGTCCTCGCAGAGCTTGCGGAACAGCCGGTCGGTCGCGGTCGCGAGATAGATCGGCCCGGTCTTGGTCGGGAACAGATTGACCGGGGTCGAGACCGGGTGCGAGTTGCCGGCCCGGGGCGGGGCCTCGCCGCCGGTCAGGTAGTAGAGCCCGGGATTGCCGAGCGCCGCGATCGCGACGTCGTAGAGCGCGACCTCGACATGCTGGCCACGGCCGCTCTGGGCGCGTTTGATCAGCGCGGCCATCACCGCGCCCGCCGCATGCAGGGCCGCCAGCGTGTCGATGATCGCGATCGGATGGCGCAACGGCGGGCCGTCGGGCTCGCCGGTCATCGACATGATGCCGCTTTCGGCCTGGATCACCGGGTCGAAGCCCGGCCGGTCCGACAGCGAGCCGGTCTCGCCATAGGCCGAGAACGAGACATAGATCAGCCGCGGGTTGATCTCGGCGACACTCGCGTAGTCGAGCCCGAGGCGCTGCATCACGCCCGGGCGGAAGTTCTCGACCAGCACGTCGGCCTCGGCGATCAGCCCCTCGGCGATCGCCTTGCCGTCGCCGGCGCGCACATCCACGGCGATGCTCTTTTTCGTTCTGTTGAAGGCGAGGAAGAAGTGCGAATCCTCGCCCACCCGGGGTTCCGCCTGGCGCCGCGTCTCGTCGCCGGTCACCGGGTTCTCGACCTTGATCACGTCGGCGCCCAGATCGCCGAGCTGCTGGGCGCACAAGGGCCCCGCGATGATGCGCGAGAAGTCGAGCACGCGGATGCCGTCGAGCGGCGGGTCGGTATCGCTTGGCATGTGGTTCCCCAAGGCGGCGGTATATTCCTGCGCCGACTCTGCGGCGGCCGACCGGAAATGGCAATTTCTTACTTCTTCGTCATCCCGGGCGACGCGCAGCGGCGACCCGGGACCCATTCCGTAAATCTCGCAAACTATCCGGCTAGTCCGTTGGTCTTCCGGACTGAGTCCCGGCTCTCTCTCGCTTCGCTCGTTCGTCCGGGATGACGTTGATTTCGGGTCCCCCCACCCTAACCCTCCCCCTCACGGAGGGAGGGGATCAAAAGTGCATGCCGGTAAAAATATTCCCCCCTCCCCTGGAGGGAGGGGATAGGAGGATTGCCAAATAACCGTCATCCC
>JASLSL010000320.1 GCA_030743445.1 Alphaproteobacteria bacterium | reverse complement strand
CGCGCCTTGCCGGAGATCCGGACCTTGGCGGCGCGGGCCCGTCGCCTTTTGCGTGACGCCTCGTCGATGAAGATGGTGGTGCGCGGTACGACCACGGTCGTCCCACCGAAAGAAAACGGCGCGGGTTGCGAGATCTGGGGCTCCTCGGTGGTGCGCACGGTCTGGCCGAGTGCCAAGCCGGTGCACGCCGGGAACAAGCCCAGCACCAACATCGCCACAAGTGCGCTAGTATTCTTCCCGCGAAATGCCATCGTGAACCTGCCGCAATTCCGCAAGCAGATCGTCCTCGTCGCCGTCTTCGAGATCGAATTCGACCGCGAACAGTTCGTCGTCGGCGGTGCGCGCGATGCGGCCCGCGAAATGGCCGAAGTCGTCGATATCGATCTCGACGTCGTCACCTATGTCGAGTCCGATCTCGGGTTTGATCGCCGCGCCGCTCGCCGAGATATCCACGACGTTGCCGTCGTATTCACTATCGCCCGCGGTCGTGCGGGCCTTCTTGTCGACCGCGAAACGCTCGTGCCGGCGTTTCTCTCGCGAAGGTTCGTTGATGACTGTCTCTCCCCAACCAAGCGACCGTCCTTTAGACGATACACCCGATCGGCCCGTCGGTGCTATCCTGACCGACAAACGGAAGATGGGGAGCACGAAATCATGGCCGGTAATTCCTTGCACGACGACCTAACCGTATTCGACGGGCTGATCGTCTCGAAATGGGATCGCAGCGTATTCGAGGACATGGTCAAGGGCGGGGTCACGGCCGCCAACTGCACGTGCTGCGTCTGGGAGAACTTCCAGGGGACGATGAACAACATCGCCGAATGGCAAGGCTGGTTCCGCGAGCACGACGACCTGCTGATCCAGGTCCGCACCACAGCGGACATCGCCCGCGCCAAGGCCGAGGGCAAAACCGGGATATCGCTCGGCTTCCAGAACGTCTCGGCCTTCGAGGACAAGCTCGGCTACATCCAGCATTTCAAGGACCTCGGTGTCGGCATCGTGCAGATGGCCTACAACACGCAGAACCTGATCGGCACCGGGTGCTATGAATCGGTCGACCGCGGCCTTTCCGACTTCGGCCACGAGGCGGTCGCCGAGATGAACCGGGTCCGCATCATGTGCGACCTCAGCCATGTCGGGGCGAAGACCTCGGAAGACACCATCGTCGCCTCGACGCAACCGGTCTGTTATTCGCACGTGGCGCCGGCGGGGCTGAAGGAGCATCCGCGCAACAAGACCGACGAGCAGCTCAAGTTCATCGCCGACAAGGGCGGCTTCATCGGGGTCACCATGTTCCCGGCGTTCCTGCGCAAAGGCACCGAGGCGACCGTCGACGACTATGTCGAGGCGATCGACTACGTGATCAATGTCGCCGGCGAGGATTGCGTCGGCTACGGCACTGACTTCACCCAGGGCTACGGCCGCGACTTCTTCGTTTGGCTGATGCGCGACAAGGGCTATGCGCGCTGGCTGACCGAGTTCGGCGAGATCATCAACCCCGACGGCATGCGCTTGATCGGCGAGACTCCGAACCTGACCCAGGCGATGGAGCGCGCCGGCTGGACCAAGGGCCGCACCGCCAAGGTCATGGGCGAGAACTGGGTACGCGTACTGAAGGAGGTTTGGGGCGCTTGAGGCCGGCTAATCCGGGCCGATGCGCGGCGACCGTCTGAACGGCGAGCTCAGGCCCGAAACGATCTGCCTTATCCCGCGCCACAGCTTCGGCAACAGCCACAACAGCAGCAGCACGAACACGGCGAGGCAGATCAGGAAGATCGCCGGCTTCATCATCGCCAGGATAAGCCCACCGGCGACCAGCACGTCCTCGCCGATCGAGGCAATCCAGTTGGTGAACGGCTCCGGCGAGGTGTTGATTACCGCCCTGCCCCCGGCCTTGGTCGCGTGACTGCCGGCGGCGAGCGCCGCCCCGACGATCAGCGCGGCGACGACCTGATAGGTTTCGCCGACATCGGCGACCGCGCCGGCGGCGAGCAGCGCCCCCGCCGGTATCCGGACAAAGGCGTGCAAGGTGTCCCAGAACGTGTCGAAGCCCGGGATCTTGTCGGCAATGAATTCAGCGCCGTAGAGAATGCCCGCGGTAATCAGAACGGCCGGGCTCGCCAGGACCTGGAGCTCGCTCGGAAGCGCATAGAGGCCGAACGCATCGGCGAGGCCGAGCAGCAACACCGCGGCATAGAGGTTGATGCCGCTCGCCCAGGCCGCGCCCAAGGCCAGAGATACGGTCTCCAACGCCTCCATCCGGAACAACGTCCTCCGTCATCGCACGAGTCTTGGTATCCTATCCCAAAGCCCGCTAAATTGCCCGGCGCCTTCCGGTGCCGGACCAAGGGGAGACTGGCCATGGAGCATGACGAGATCGTTCGCGCCGCCGATATCCTGATCGAGCATCGGCTCGCGCGCCGGGCGCTGCCCGAACTCCCGGCCGACTGCCGACCCGCCGGCGAGGACGACGCCTACGCGATCCAGGACATCATGAACGAGCGCCTCGAGGCCATGGGCGAAGGTGCGGTCGCCGGCCACAAGATCGGCTGCACCACGCCGGTCATGCAGCAATACATGGGGATCGACCATCCGGGCGGCGGCGCGGTCCTGGCGCCGACGGCGCACCCGGAGACCGCGACCTTGCCGCGCAGCGACTTCGTCAATATCGGCATCGAAACCGAAATCGCGTTGCGGCTCGCCGACGACCTGCCGGCCGACGGCGCGCCATACGACCTGCAGGCGATTTTGGACGCGACCGGCGAGTGCATGGCCGCCTTCGAGCTCGTCGATGCGCGTTATGTCGACTACAGGGAACTCGACGTCTGGACCATGATCGCCGACGACTTCTTCAACGCCGGGGCCGTTTTGGGCGCGCCGGTCGCCGATTGGCGGGGACTGGATTTGAAAGCCGTCGAAGGGGTTATCCGCGTCGACAGCGTGGAAGCCGGACGCGGTTTCGGCGGCAACGTCGAAGGCCATCCCTTCGAGTCGGCGGTTTGGCTCGCCAATACCCTGGCGCGACGCGGTTCGGGGCTCAAATCGGGCGAGTTCATCCTGACCGGCAGCATCATCGAGACCCAATGGTTCGACGCCACGGGCCGGGCAGATGCAGAGATTTCGGGCCTCGGGGCGATCAACGTCGAGTTCGTCTGAAAGTCGAACCGTGACATCGACGATGATCTCCCCTGGTGGGAAAAGATTCGCTTGTGTTAACTTCATGCCATGGAATCCCCCCGCCGGATCGCGATATTCATACTCGCAGCCTTGATTTGCGCGGCCGGCGTGACCGGTTGCGCCGGCGGCCCGACACTGCCCGCCACGGCCAAGAAGGGTGGTGAAAAGGCGATCCCGAATTTTCAGCCGGTGACCGATATTCCGATCCCGGCCGGCGCGAAACTCGATACCGAACGCACCTTGATTCTCAGCAGCCGCGATCGCTGGACCGGACGATTGGTTATCGATCTCGATCTGTCGGCACCCGAGGCCTTCGCCTTTTACCAGGGCGACATGCCACGGTTCAATTGGCAGCCGGTCATGAGCGTCCAGGCCCACACGAGCGTGTTGACCTTCACCCGCGAAGACCGGGCCGCGACGGTGCAAATCGAAAATCGGACACTCGGTGGCTCGACGGTCATGATCACCATCGCACCGCGTCAACCAAACGAGCCGGCCCAAATTCAGTCCGGTCCGATCGGCACGCCGGGTCGGCCCGGCGGCTAACGACCCATTCAGTTCGACGAATTCCGTTAGAGCGTTACCGCGGTCGCGGCGAGAACGCCGCAGGTCATCGCGATCGGAAACGTGGGCCCGAATCGGTGCCCCATGACCGGGATCAGGTCGGCCTGGCGCAGCATCCAGTATCGGAGCGCTTGCGCCGTCAAAGCCGAGAAAACGGTTGCCGCGACCGCAGAGGTCAGGGCGGTCACGCCGGAATTGCTGAATGCCCAGAACGTCGCCATCCAGATCACTAGCGAAAACACGTTGGCGTGGGCGTCCTGCATCGTCCGGCCGTTGCTGACCAGCATTTCGTGGTTCGGTCCCCACAACAGATCGACAAAGCGGATTAGTACGAACAGCCTGAACAATGGCGCCACGTCGACGAACCGAGGCCCGAGAAGGCTCAATATCG
>JASLSL010000319.1 GCA_030743445.1 Alphaproteobacteria bacterium | reverse complement strand
GGCTTTCGTCAGGCGGCCTTCTCGGTGATCAGGGCGCCGGCGTCCTCGAGCTGCTTTTGCAGCCGCGCGAGCTTTTCCTTGCCTTCCTTGCCGAGTAAGCGGATCGGCATATGCGGCGCGCGCACCTCGCCGATCGGCTGTCCCACCATGCGGCACAGCACCTTGCCGTAGTCCTGGTGGCCATACATCGGGTGGCCCTCGGCCTGGATCGAGTCGATGGCCTGGAAGATCTTGGCAAGCCGGTGCGCTTCCTCCATTCGGCCTTCGAACATGAAGTTGAAGAAGTCAGCCGATTGGCGCGGGAGGTAGTTGCCCTGGGGCGAGACCCAGCCCTTGGAGCCAAGCAGGAAGCCCTCGTAGTAGATGCTGGCGAACACCGTCATCACGTCGTCGGTCAGCTCGCGAATGGTCTGCACCCGGGTCAGATCGCCGCTCGATTCCTTGATGTAGCGGATGTTTTCGAGTGATTTCGTCATCCGCGCCACCAGCTCTGGCGAAAGGTCCACCTTCGCCGCAAAGGGGTTGTTGTAGAGCATGATGGGGATCGAGACCGCTTCCGAGATAGCGGCGTAGTAGGCGAAAATCTCGTCCTCGGTCGGGGTGTAGTAGTAGGGCGAGATGATCATCAGTCCGTCGGCGCCGCGCGCCTCGGCCTCTTTCGAGTACCTCACCGCCGTCGGTGGTTGGGCGTTCATGGTGCCGGCGAGGACCGGAATACGCCCCGCGGTCTGTTCGACGACGGCCGAAATGATCTGGGTCCGTTCCTCTGGCGACACGCTCAGGAATTCGCCGGTCGAGCCGAGCGCGATGAGCCCCGGAACGCCGTTGTCGATCTGCCAATCGACGAAGCGGCGGAGCGCCTTTTCGTCCACCGCCGAGCCGTCCTCGGTAAACGGCGTCAACATGACGGTGTAGCTGCCGCGAAACGTTTTCATATTCCCTACTCCTTGCTCGGCGGTCGGACCGCCGCTCGTTTCATCCCACTGAGATGGTGGAAACTAGGCCGCCAGCGGCTCCCATCCGCTTTCGGCGAGAATCCGGTTGCTGACGATCAAGTCCTGATCGGGGTCGTTCCCCGCAATCTGCGAATCGGCGATGATCTCGATCACCGTGTGCCCTTCGTAGCCGATCTCGCTCAACGCCTTGGCTATGGGCGCCGGGTCGACGACGCCGGTCCCGAGCCGCGCGTGCAGCATCCTATCGCGGGGCGTGTCCGAGATGTGGACGTTGCAAAGGCGGTCCTTGCCGATCTTGCGGATGCCGTCGGCCGGATCCTCCTTGACGCAGACCGCGTTGCAGACGTCGTAATTCATGCCGACGTTGGAGCGGCCGCATCTCTCGATCACATCCAGGCATTCTTCCACACTCGGCAGCAACGCAAACGGGACGTTCTCGACCCCGAGGTCGACGCCGACGCCCTCGGCGTGCTGGCCAAGCTCGTCAAGCGCCTCGACGAACCAGTCCCGAGCCCACTCGAACGGAGGATCGATCAGTTTCGTCATCACGCCTGGGATGATGCAGACATTGCGACAACCGAGCTCGCCGGCGAAGTCGATGATCTCGCGGTAGCGGTCCTTGGTGTAGTCGCGCATGCGCTTGCACGGCGAATTCGGGTTGTTGTCCATCAGCGGATAGCAAAATGAGGTCACCCGAAGACCGCGGTCGTCGAGCACGGTCTTGATTTCGCCGCGCTCGGCACTCGTCATGTCGGCGGGCCAGCAGTGCGGCGGGAAAAGCAGAAGCTCGAATGTCTTGTAGCCCATGTCCGCGAGGTGGATGAGCGCTTCGGTGGCGGAATGGGTCCACATGTAGGAAAACGTGGTGGCGGAAACTGCGTGACCGGCCATTTTTTTCGGACCTCCCGGAGAGATGTTTTGGGCCTTCGTCGACCGGTGACTCGCGCCCGCGTGGGCCCGGTGCGTAAGGGTCCGCGAACGATAGCGTCTCGGCCACGTTATTGCAAACGCCCGGGGGCGCCGCGCCGCGCCCGGGCCGCGGCCGCGATCCGGCTCGGTCGATTGCGCAAGCCTTTGGCGGCGCGCCCTTTTTCCCGTCCGCCCGATTGACAAGCATCGACCCCGGACATAGCGTAACCGGATCGGCGTGCCCTGTGGGCGAAGGCCACCCGGACGCGCCGCCGATCCGAATCACGCGGGCCTCGCATCGCACAACGAAAGGGCCAGGGCCATGGCTTTCGACAAGACCTATACGCAATCCCAATTCCGCGGCCAGATCCATTCGCCCGCCCCGGTTACGCCGTTCGACGAGAACGGTGGGTTGCGGCTGGACTGGTATGCCGAGGTGCTTCGCTATCACCTCGACGTGGTCAAGGTGGACACGATGCTAATCGCCGGGTGCAACGGCGAAGGCTACGCGCTCGACGACGACGAGCTTCGTCAGGTGACCGAAACCGTGGCCGCCACGGTGGGCGAGCGGATTCCCTACTTCGTGAACGTCTCGCGCACACCGACCGCCGAGTGCATCCGCCGCGCCGAGATCGCGGCCGAGGCCGGGGCCTCGGGCATCGCGCTCGGCCAGCCGCAAATCTACGATTCGTCCGAATCCAAGGTGCTCGAGCGGTTCAAGGAGGTGGCGAAGGCGGTGCCCTTGCCGATGATGGTCTACAACCTCTCGCACCTCTCGCACTTCTCGATCTCGCCCGAATTCATGGGCCGCATTCTCGACGTGGCCCCGGTCGAGATCATCAAGGACGTGCCGACCGATTTCGACCACATCAAGCGTATGATCCTGGCCGTCGGCGACCGGGTCCCGGTGCTGTACGGCCACAAGGACACGCTGATTCCGGCGCTGCTGTTGGGCGGCGGCGGGTTCGTCGGCACCGGGCCCGAGTGTTTCGGCGCCGAGTGCCGCGAGATGTTCTTCGAGATCCACGACATGACGCCGCCCGAGCGCATGGAGGTGCATGCCCGTTACGGGATCGTGAGCGATGCGCTGATGTGGACCGTCGGCAAGCCGCCCGCGGGCATCAAGGCCGCCATGAATATGCTCGGCGTCCCCGGCGGCCTGCCGCGCGACCATATCGAGCCCTTGACGCGCGACGAGGAAGCCGAACTTCGCGACGTTTTGTTGCGCGCCGGCATCGTGGACGAGCGGATCAAGAAAAGCGCCTGAGGTCCGGAACCCCGTGGGACTCGGCGCCCGGGTCACAGGGGCTCGGGCGGGGCTTCGCGGGTGAGCGGCGTTCTCGAAGGCCAGGTCGCGGTGGTGACCGGTGGCGGGAGCGGGATCGGTGCGGCGATCGCGCGGGCTTTCGCGGACGCAGGCTCCCAGGTGGTCGTCGCCGGACGCCGCATGGCGCCGCTGCAATCGCTCGCCGCGGAGACCGGCGGACTCGCCGTGGCGACCGACGTTGCCGACGAAGGCCAGATCGCCGCGTTGTTCGCGAAATGCGAGGATGCGTTCGGGCGCCTGGATATCCTCGTCAACAATGCCGGCGTACAAGGTCCCATCGTGGCGGCCGAGGACATGGACGCGGCGGCTTGGGACGCGACCATGGCCGTCAACGTCCGGGGCGTGATGCTTTGCATCAAGCACGCGCTGCCGGCGCTGAAGGCGAGCCGGGGCGCGATCGTCAACATCTCATCACGGGTGGGGCTTCTCGGCTATGCGACGCCCGAGCGCAGCGCCTATGAGGCAAGCAAGTGCGCGGTGGTGGCGATCACCGA
>JASLSL010000318.1 GCA_030743445.1 Alphaproteobacteria bacterium | reverse complement strand
GGTCATCGGGTGGCGGCGGAAATGGTTCCGTTCCCCCGACGGTGGCACGGTGGTATGATTTCCGCGAACCAGGAGGCTATCTGGGGAATGTCGGTTTAAGTAGCGGCACCTTTTAAGTAGCAGCGGCGCTCGTCGCTAATCGCCTCTCCGATGAGATATGTTCAGGCATCGATTCCCGCTTTCGCGGGAATGACGGCAAGTTGGGGTTGGTACAGACACCCTCCATTCGTCATTCCGGACGGTCTGAAGGGCCGATCCGGAATCCATGCCTGAAAACGACGCCGCGGCACCATACTACTCGCGTAGTTTCAGGAATGGGTCCCGGGTCTCCGCTGCGCGTCGCCCGGGATGACGATATAAAGGGGCCTACTTCAACTTCGCGATCAGGTCGCGCCAGGCGGCGAGTTCGCGCGCGGGCGCGAAGCCGGGCGCGAGGCGATCGCCGTGGCGCTTGAGGGTCGCGAGGAATTCCGGTTCGGTCTCGGCGCGCAGCAGCAGGTCGCGCAGCGCCACCGTGTCCTCGAGCGGGAAGTAGCCCGGATAGTCGATTCCCAGCAGTCCCACATTGCCGTCGATCGCGGACGCGATCACCGGCAGGCCGGCGACGACGGCCTCGGAGATCACGTTGGCGCCGCCTTCCATGCGCGACGAGATCACCATCGCCCGGGCGCGGGCATACATCTTGCGGACCTGACCGTACGGGACCTCGCCGCGCCATTCGTAGCGCGGATTGCTGGCGGTCTGGGCCTCGGCGCTGGCGGCCCAGGCCTCGTCGTGCGCCTTGCCGAGTTGGATGACCTTCAGCTTGGAAGATTCCCGCACGTCGCGCACCGCCATCGCGGCGCGCAGCGGGTCCTTCTCGTCGCGCAGATGACCGACGACACAGATCTCGAAGCTGCGCTTGACCGGCGGAACCCGCTTCAGGGGCAGCGCCGACTGGCGAATTACATTCAGCTTGCGGGCGAATTCCGCCGGGATCGCGCGACCGACCAGGTCGTGCAGGCAGACGATCGCGTCGGCGAGCTCCATCGAGCGCAGGGTCTCCTGCGGGTGGCTGCGCTGGAACCGGTAGATGTCGGTGCCCGAGAGGCAGAGCACCAGCGGCCGGTCCGGATATGTCTCCTTGAAGCGCCGGATTTGGGCCGCACTTCGCCAAGCGTGGATCGCCACCATCAGGCGGGCCGGCGCGCCGTCGTAATCGACCACGACCTCGACCCGGTGGCGCAGTTTGCGCAAAATTTGCGCCCACCGGTCCGCCGTCGTCCGGTTTCCGGAACGCGAGCCTTTGTCGGCCGGGGTGACTAGGGTTATCTTCACAGAAGCCCTTCGGGAGCCAAGATGACCAGACCACTGCCCGCGAACACCTTGGTCGAGAACCTGCGCGACGCGCGGGCGCGCACGATCGAGCTCGTCCAGGGGTTGTCGGGTGAGCAACTTATGGGCCCCCGGCTCGACATCGTCAATCCGCTGCTGTGGGAGATCGGCCACCTCGCCTGGTTCCACGAGCACTTCATTCTCGTCGCGACGGACGGGGCGGAGCCGCTTCTGGCCAATGCGGACGAGCTTTACGATTCGATGGCCGTCGCCCACGACACGCGTTGGGACCTGCCACTCCCGAGCCTGGAGGACACCCTCGATTACATGGCGCGGGTCGAGGACGCGCTGGTCGCGCGACTGCCGCGGCGGACCGCGAGCGACGACGACATCTACCTCTACCAGCTCACCACCTTCCACGAGGACATGCACGACGAGGCCTTTACCTACACGCGCCAGACGCTCGGCTATCCGACACCCGAATTCGCGGGCGCCGCGGACGGCGCGACGACCGACGCCGAGGCGGGTGCGTTGCTCGGCGACGTCGCGGTGCCGGGCGGGGTGCTGGAGCTCGGCGCATGGCCCGATGCGCCCTTCGTTTTCGACAACGAGAAATGGGCCCACAAGGTCGAGCTCGAGCCGTTCCGGATCGCCCGCGCGCCGGTAACCAACGCGGCATTCCAGGCCTTCGTCGCGGACGACGGCTACGCCAAGCCCAAGCTTTGGAGCGACGACGGCTGGGCCTGGCGCGAGGCGGCCGGCGCCGAGCACCCGGTGCATTGGGTGCCGGGCCCGGAAGGCGGCTGGAGCGTGCGCCTATTCGACCGCTTCATCGAGATGCAGCCCGACCGGCCGGTGATCCACGTCAACTGGTTCGAGGCCAACGCCTGGTGCCAATGGGCCGGCCGTCGCCTGCCGAGCGAGGCCGAGTGGGAGGCCGCGGCGGCCTCTGAGCCGACGATGGACGGCAAGCAGCTCTCGAGCAAGAAGCGGCGCCATCCGTGGGGCGACGCGCCGCCGGAGCCGCAGCATGCCAACCTCGACGGCCGCAACATCGGCTGCGTCGACGTCGGGGCCTTTGCGGCAGGCGACAGCGCCTTCGGCTGCCGCCAGATGATCGGCAACGTCTGGGAATGGACCAGCAGCCCGTTCGAGCCCTATCCGGGATTCTCGCCGGACCCGTACAAGGACTATTCCCAACCCTGGTTCGGTGTGCCGAAGGTGTTGCGCGGCGGCGCCTGGGCGACGCGCGGGCGCATGATCTCCAACATATACCGCAACTTCTTCAACCCGAACCGGCGCGACGTGTTCGCCGGCTTCCGCACCTGCGCCCGCTGAGCGGCCCGGAATATTTTCGGAGCAGGTCATGACCGCCGAGACCGCGCTCGCCTCGTTCCGCGACCTCGCCCCCGAGGAAGACGATTTCCTGGCTGAGGTCGTCGCCGGGCTTTCGGCGACGCCGAAGACCCTGCCCTGCAAGTTCTTTTACGACGAGGCGGGGTCGGCGCTGTTCGGACGGATCTGCGAGCTGCCCGAGTACTACCCGACGCGGACCGAGACCGCCCTGATGCGCGACAAGGTCGGCGAGATGGCGGCGGCGATCGGACCGCAGGCACAGATCGTGGAGTACGGCTGCGGCTCGATCGAGAAAGTGCGGATCCTGCTCGACGCGTTGCAGGCGCCCGCCGCCTACGTCGCGGTCGACATCTCGCGCGAGCATCTGCGCCAAGCCGCCGAGATCCTGGCTACGGACTACCCGGCGGTCGAGGTCCACGCGCTCTGCGCCGATTTCAGCCGACCCTTCGAGGTGCCGGACGGGATTCCGGGCGCCCGGCGAGTTGGCTACTTCCCGGGCTCGACCCTCGGCAATTTCGACCACGGGGCGGCCGAAGCGTTCCTCGCCGGGGCGGCGCGGCTTGCCGGGTCCGGCGGCGGCATGCTGATCGGGATCGACCTGAAGAAGGACGAGGATGTGCTGAACGCGGCCTACAACGACGCGGCGGGCGTCACGGCGGCGTTCAACCTCAATCTCCTGGTCCGGATCAACCGCGAGCTCGGCGGCGATTTCGAGCCGGGCGACTTCGCCCACCACGCCTTCTACAACGGGTCGGCTGGGCGGATCGAAATGCACCTCGTGAGCCATCGCGACCAGGAGGTCCGGATCGGCGAACACCGTTTCAGCTTCGCCGCGGGCGAAACCATCCACACCGAGAACTCCTACAAATACTCGGTTGCCGAGTTCCAAGCGCTCGCGTCGCGCGCCGGATTCGAGCCCGCGGAGATGTGGCGCGACCCGGCCGACCTGTTTAGCGTGCACTACCTGCAAGTCCCCTAGACCGATCACGAGGACACCGAACCGTGGTAGTCTGGCGCCGTCCAACCGGGCTTTTTGACGGAGGACGGCGCCCTGTCGGGTCGAAACATCGCCAGCGTCTGCTGGGTCGACCATCTCATGTTCGGCGAGAGGGACGGTCGCCTCGCGACCGCCGACGCGCTCGCCCGGCGGATCGAAAGCTGGCGGCAAGAGCTCGACGTCGGCGCGCTGCATTGGCGGCCGAAAAATCGCGGCGTCGAATTCGAATTCACCACCGCCGACGGCGGCGAGCATCCTGTTGTCGCGCGATCCCAAGACGCCGCGTTCGATGAGGTCGAGCTGGTGCCGAAATTGGCCCACGACGCGGGCCTCGAGGCGCACCTCTACGTTTCGCTGTTCGACGAAGGTTGGCCGTTGGCGCCACCCGAGGTTCGCGCCGTCAGCTACCATAACGACATGCACTGCCAGCACGTCGCCTGGCAAACCACGTTCGGATGCAATCACCCGGAATTCATGCTCGCCGACCGCAGCGGCGAAAACCGGCAGATGGGCGTCGTCTGCCTCGCCTACGAGAGCGCGCGCGCCCATTTCCGCCAACGCTACCTTTCGTTACTGCGGGACTCCGCATTCGACGGACTATTCCTCTGCTTGCGCTCGCAATCGCGACCGGCAGATTTCGCCGACCAATTCGGATTCAATGAGCCGGTGCGGCAGGATTACCGACGAGACGTCGGCCGTGGCATCGATGAGGGCGAGTTCGACGTGCAGACCTGGCGTGATATTCTCGGCGCCTACCTCACGACCTTCATCGAGGAATTGCGCCAGGACCTCCGGGCCGCCGGGTACAGGCTTGCGGTCGGCGCCGCGCGCGGCGATATCCTCGGCCCGCCGCTCGGCAACGCGACGCTGGATTGGCGAGGGTGGATCGAACGGAGCCTGGTCGACCAGTTGGTGATCAACCAGAACTCGTCGCGCTGCCCCTCGATGTGGCACGATTTGTGGCCGATGCACCGCGGCGGCGGGTACCTGCAGAATTACCTGGATGGGACCGGCCTCGCGGACCTGACCCGCCATATTCACGAGACCTACGCGCCGATCCTCGAGGGCCACGAGGCCGCCATCTATGTCGCCCGGCAATGGGACCAACGGGATGCCACGGCGGAAGCCGAGCTGTTGGCCGAGCCCGCGGTCGCCGGGTTGGTCTTCAGCACCTTCCGGCACGACAACCCGGACGCGGTCGCGCGCGGCGATTGGCGGGCATGAATTTCGCCGCCCGGATGGCGAAATTAACCAGTTAACCGATTAACCATATTTTAACCGCGCGCTGCCACGCTGCGGTCATGGGCGATGCGCGAGCGCCGCTCGACGCCGCCGGAAACGACCGAGTGGAAGGAATTGGGTCTCATGATCACGCTTTCGAATTTGCATTTCGAGCTGCTCGTCAAACTCGTCGAGTTGAAAATTCTCGATATGACGGCCGGCGACATGGTGGAGGAAAAGGAAATCGCCATCCTCAAGAACTGCCGCGAGCTGCTGTCGAGCCGGGCGCAGATGGTCGGGCGTCACATCGAACGGCTCATCGACCTGGTCGAGATTCGACTGATCTGCGGCGGCGACGAGGGGTTCGACGCCGAAGAGTCCGTCGTTTTGACGAATTGCCGTGCGGCACTGCTCGACATCGCCGCCAAGCGCATGGACGTGAAGGTGATCCCGCTGCCGGAGCACTTCCTGGCGCATGCCGTAGCGGCCTAGCCGACCGACGACTCGGCCCGTCCCGAATTCCGGGCCGGCCGGGCTCAATCCGGCGCGGGGTCTTGGTGAATTTGGTATTTCTCTAGTTCCCCCTGAAGACGCCCGGTCGCCCAGAACAAGGTCATTTTCAGATCGGCGCCGATCGCCATGATCGTGTGGGGAAAAATCAACGGCTTGTTCTTCTCGAACATCGCGTGGCTGGCGATGGCGATGCCGTAGCCGCCAACCACGGCCGCGGCGATCAACCACCAGGTGGCGGTGAACAGGCCGCCGAGCCCGGCGACCAACCCGTACACCGTCGCGACATAGTGCGCCGCCCGGGTCCGGGGCCGGCTGTGGGCGCGCAGATAGATCGGCCAGAATTCGGCGAAATCGGTCGTCGGTCGCTTGGTTTCCTGCTCACCGTTTGGCATGACACCTCCTCAGGGCGTGGCGATCACTACGCCGGGATTGAGTATACCCTTGGGATCGAGGCGTTGCTTCGCCGCCGCCAGGGCCTCTCCGACCAGCGCCGGGCGTTGCTGTTCGTACCACTTCATGTGGTCACGGCCGACCGCGTGGTGATGGGTGATCGTGCCACCCGCCGCGATCGCCGCGTCCGACGCCGCATCCTTGATCGCCTGCCAATCGGGAACCATGTTGCCGGGCGTGCCCTCGGCGTGGAAGCCGAAAGTGGGCGCCGGGCCGTCCGGATAGGCGTGGCTGAAGCGGCACGATACGGCGCCCTCGCGGCCGGTGGCGTCGCGAATCGCCTGCTCGATGGCTCCCTTGACCGCGTGGTGGAAGTCCTCGAGGCGGTCCCAGGTGATCGAGGTCGCGAGGGTGTCGCTGATGATCGCCCGCGGGGTCAGGACCTCGCGGTTGTAGGGCATGCGGATGAAGGCGGTGCGCCAAGCGCCGGCCAGGCCGTCGTGGTCGGCGTCCGGGCTCTCGCGCCAGTCGGCCTCGGCCTCGCCGCCGTGGTCGGCGCAGCATTCGAGCGCCCGGTCCATCCACGCATCGACCGGGTGGTCGGCGGATTCGAACGACACCGCCATCAGGGTGAACGACCCGTCGCCGACCCCGTTGGCCATCAACTCGACGCCGTCGACGATGCAGAGGTTGGCAGGGTAGAGCCCGGCCTGCGCCACCGCGCGGACCGCGGCGGCGGCATCGAGGAAATCGTGGAACCGGACGCCGGTCGTCGCCTCGAAGCGCGGCTGGCCCTGGAGTCGCATCCAGGCCTCGGTGACGATGCCGAGCGAGCCTTCCGAGCCGATCATCAGCCGGTCCGGGCTCGGCCCGGCGCCGGAGCCCGGCAGCCGCTGGCTTTCGATGACACCCGCCGGTGTGACCATGCGCACGCTTTCGACCAGGTCGTCGATGTGGGTGTAGAGGGTCGCGAAGTGCCCGCCCGAGCGGGTCGCGATCCAACCGCCGAGGGTCGAGTGCTCGAAGGACTGCGGGAA
>JASLSL010000317.1 GCA_030743445.1 Alphaproteobacteria bacterium | reverse complement strand
CGACTTCACGACCGCATCGGACGGCGAGTCGGCGCTGAAGAAAATCGCGTATTCCGAGCCCGACCTGATCATCAGCGACTGGGACATGGAGCCGGTCAACGGCGAGGAACTCGTTTGCCGCTTGCGCGACCGGGAAAACAGCCCCGATCCCTTCTTGCCGATCATCATGCTGACCGGCTTTTCCGAGGCGCGGCGGGTCGTCGCCGCGCGCGACTTCGGCGTAACCGAGTTCCTGGTCAAGCCGCTGACCGCGAGGCGGCTCTACGAGCGGCTCGTCGACGTCGTCGAGAACCCGCGGCCCTTTGTCGGCGCGGAGAAATACTTCGGCCCCTGCCGGCGGCGCGCCGCCGCCAACGATTTCGCCGGCGAAGAGAGACGCTCCGCCTAGGGCCGCCGAATGGCCGAGATCATCCATCCGCCGAAACGGCTCAGCATGAAGGTCACGCGCACCGGGCCGTCGCCTGAGGACGCGATCGCCGCGGCCGAAAAAGTGGTCGAGAACACCGGCGCGGTTTTCGGTGACCTGATCCAGGCCGACATCGGCCGGCTCGACGAAGCCTTCGCGAAATACAAGACGGAGGGCGACCGGACGGCGCTGAACGCGGTCTTCCGGATCGTCCATAACATGCGCGGGCTCGGCGCCACCTTCCAGTATCCGCTGCTGACCCGGATCGGCACCTCGATGTGCCGCTACATCACCGAGCGCAAGGAAGGCATAGAACTCGATCCCGGCCTGTTGGAGAGCCATGTCGACGCGCTCCGTGCCGTGGTGAAGGCCCATGTGCAGGGCGACGGCGACAAGGTCAGCCAGGAGGTCGCCGCTAGGCTCGAGGAACTCGTCGTCGAAGTGACGATAACCGGCGTTCAGGACGATACGGCGCAGACCTAATCGGCCAAGCGACAGATCGAACTACCCGGCGTGTCGTCTCGCGGCGGGGTCAGGTCCACCGCACCGTGTCCTCGCGATCCTCCGCCGTCAACAGGGTCGTGGTGTAGACCCGGGTCCACTCGGCGAGGTCGTAGCGGCGCGAGAGCTTGCGCCGAACCTCGGCCTCTTCCTCGTTGGCGGGGATCTTCGAGCGCTCCCACATCGAGAGGTCGGGCCGCCGGGTCAGCAGCAGGCTGCGAATAGTGCTGCTGCTGTCGAGCACACGCCACAACCCGATGACCTCGGAATCGTAGGCCGCCTCGAAGCCGGGCCAGGCGGCCTCGCAGAGCGCAAGGAACTCGTCCCAGTTCTCGTCTTTTGTTTCGAACCAGCGGAAGGCGTAATTGCCTTGCCGGCGCGGGGGCGCCGCGGCGTCACCCGGCCGTAGGGTCGGGACCAGGCGCTCGGCGCTCGTCGTCACGATTCCATCAATCCCCTCGACCAGGACCTCCGTCGCACCTTGCGCCGCCTCCGCATGCTCCCATCGGCTGATCGCGGTCAATTCGTCGCGCGGCAGGCCGATCTGGCTGCGCCAGATGCCGAACAGCGAGCCGCCCGCGGCGCTCAAACGGTCGGCGCCCGCGCCCGTGAGCGCTTTGGCGGCGGCCGACCATCCATGAGGTTCGGTCGTGATCGAGTGATGGACGTAGGTGTCGGGCATGTGGCTCTCTCGCGACATATCGTCGCCAAGCGTTGCCCTTTGGGTCGCCGGCTGTCTATGGTTTTCTGAGCAGGGCTGACCCGAGAGGAGGAAAGCGGTATGGCCGATTACGACGTGATCGTCGTCGGCGCCGGCAACGCGGCGCTGGCAAGCAGCATGTCGGCGCTCGAGAGCGGCGCCGACAAGGTGCTGGTGCTGGAGAAGGCGCCGAGGGAAATGCGCGGCGGCAATACCCATTGGAGCGGCGGCATCCTGCGCTTCGCCTTCGACGAGCCGCGCGACATCGAGCCGCTGCTGCCCGGCGTCGAGGACGACTACACCCGTTTCTTCGACGGGGTGCAGCCCTATACCGGGGACGACTTCATGGGCGACCTGATGCGGGTCACCCGCGGCCGCACCGACCCCGAGCTCTCGAAGGTGCTGGTCGGCAACTCGCGCGAGACCGTGTTCTGGGCCCACGAGAGGGGCGGCATCCCGATGGAGCCGGCGCGCTCGATCGCCGGGGTCGAAGTCGATGGCGTCGTGATCTGGCCCAAGGGCGCCATCGTCCGCGCCGAGCACGAGGGCGTTGGGCTCTCGGCGAGCTGGTTCAAGGCGGCGGACAAGGCCGGGGTCGAGATCCGCTACGACAGCGCCGTCGTCGGCCTAGTGCGCGACGGCAGCGGCCGGGTCGCCGGGGTCGAGGTGAGCGACCCGGACGGCATCGCCGAGATCACCGCGGGCGCCGTGGTGCTCGCCTGCGGCGGATTCGAGGCGAACGCCCAGTGGCGCGCGCAATACCTCGGCGCGCCCTGGGACCACGCCAAGGTGCGGGGCACGGCGCACAACCAGGGCGACGGGCTGCGTCTGGCGCTTGCCCTCGGTGCCCTGCCGTGGGGTCAGTGGAGCGGCTGCCACGCGACGCCGATCAGCGCCGAGTGGGCCGATTTCGCCGACCGCAAGCTGACCGACCGGTCGAACCGTCTGTCCTACCTCTACGGCGTGATGATCAACCGCCAGGGCCGGCGCTTCGTCGACGAGGGCGAGGATTTGCAGTTTTACACCTACGCCAAATACGGCGGCGAGATCCTGCGCCAGCCGGGCAGCAAGGTCTATCAGGTCTTCGACCAGAAGACCGTGCACCTGTTGGAGCCGCGCTACGAGACCAGCGACCCGATTGTCGGCGACACGCTGGAGGAACTGGTCGGGCAGTTCGACATCGACGACAAGGTCGAGGCGCTGCGCACGCTCGATGCCTACAACGCGGCCTGCGGAGACGGCGATTTCGACCCCTCGCAGAAGGACGGGCTGTCGACCAGCGGGCTCGAGCCCGAGAAGACCAACTGGGCGACCCGGCTCGACAGCCCGCCGTTCAACGCCTATTCGGCGACCGGCGGCATCACCTTCACCTTCGGTGGCCTGAAGATCGACGAGGGCGCGCGCGTGATCGGCACCGACTGGCGGCCGATCCCGGGGCTCTATGCCGCGGGCGAGATGGTCGGCGGCCTGTTCCACTACAACTACGCCGCCGGCAGCGGCCTGGTCTCGGGCATGGTGTTCGGCCGCATCGCCGGCCGCAACGCGGCGGGCCAGAACTGGTAGGGAGCAGCGACCGCCCCCTCGTCATCCCGGCTGTTCCCCTTATCGTCATTCCCGCGAAAGCGGGAATCCACGCCTGAGCGTTACCGAGCGGCAGGTCGGTGCGATTATGTGGCTCTCAGGCATGGATTCCGGGTTCGCGCGTAGCGCGCCCCGGAATGACGACTTTGGATACGCAGCGATTACCGCACCGGGTTCTCCGGGCCGCGGCCGCGAAACGCGTCGATGAAACGGGCGGCGGCGGCGGGGGCGAACGGGTCGAGGTCGAGCCGTCGGGTCCACGCGGTCAGCACCAGCTTCCGGCCGAGCCCGAGCATCTTGGTCGCGACGATGCCGTTCCAGGGCGCGCTGTAGAGGTCCGACCACTGCTTGATCGTCGCCATCGCCTCGTCCCCGGGCTCGTCGAAATAGATCACGATATGGCCGTGCTCGAGGGCATGGACCAGCCGGGTCGGCGGCTGCGGCAGGTCGTAGACGCCGGGCGTCGTCCAAATCGGCTCGTGGATGCCCGAGGTCGGGAACCGGCTGCGGTAGCGCTGGGTCTGGCCCGGCGTGAGGTGGCCGCGGCCGTCGGACCGGATGACCTTGATGTCGCCCGGCGCCGCCTTGCCCTCAGCGACAAGGGCCATGAAGGCTCGTTCGTCCTTGGCCGAGTCCCACCAGCCGAAACCGATGGCGCCGACGCCGAGGGCGATCAGGCCATAGAGGATCGGCTTGGCCCCGAGGCGTTTTTTCGGCGCGGCCTCGGCGGACTGCTGGTTCGCTTGATCGCCGCCGGCCTGCCGGTTGTGCTTCCTTCGTCTGGTCTTGCTCTTGGCCAAGGTCGTCTCCCCGCCATCGGTTGGAAAATTGGCAACGCCTTATATACCGGGCATTGTGGCGGAAACAGGGCAGAGATCACGGGCTCGCAAAGTTGTGATATGCTGGCCCCGCCGAGGTGGAGAGAAGTCGGCCGATGACGCTTGAGCTCGAGAAACTGACACCGGTGTTCGGCGCGCGCGTGAGCGGCCTGTCGATCCGGGACGGGGTCGACGATGCGACGATTGCCGAGGTTGCCGCCGCCCTCGACGAGTATTCGGTGCTTCACTTCCCGGATCAGCCCGCGACCGACGAGCAGCAGATCGCCTTTACGGGCAAGCTCGGCCCGCTCGAGGAGACGGTGGTCGGGTCGGTCGGCGCCGGCTCCCCGATCGCCCGCATCTCCAACATCATGCCCGACGGCACCGTCAAGGATCCGGACGGCCAACGTGCCCTCTTTACCCGCGCCAACGAGTATTGGCACACCGACAGCTCGTTCAAGCCGGTGCCGGCCAAGGCCTCGCTGCTGTCGGCGCGCGAAATCCCGGCCGCGGGCGGCGATACCGAATATTGCTCGACCCGGGCCGGCTACGAGGC
>JASLSL010000316.1 GCA_030743445.1 Alphaproteobacteria bacterium | reverse complement strand
GCGACCAGGGGCTCCGCGAGGTAGCTGAAATCGCCCTTGTCGAGCAAGCGCCAATAGCCGCCGTGAATGAATATATGGACCGGTCCGCCGGCCGCTTCCGGCAGGAACAGGTCGAGGGTCTCGCCCGTGCTCTCGCCATAGGCGACATCGAGCTCGGCGTTGGCTCGCCCCCGGTAGGCCGCGCTCGCCGCCTGCCAGGCCGCGATCATGTCCATGCACCCGGGAACCGCCGCGCGGTTGTCGTATTCGCTCTCCAGGGTCTCGGCGTCGAATTCGCGCCAGGCTTCGCCAGCCATTCGCATGTCCTCCCGGTGCCAAATATCTGCGCTATTGGGGATAGCTCGGGCGGCGGCGAATGGCAACGGTTCAGGCGTTCTGGCCGCATTCGATTCGATGCACTAGATTACCGGCCGTCAAGTAGGAGGGGGTTCATGGAAGAAAAATTGGAGATTTCCTACGTCCCGGCGGACGAGCTATCGGACGAAGACCTCACGGCGCGCAATATCAGCCGCGAGGACTACATAGCCATGCGCGCGGCCCGGATCGAGCGCGAGAAGTCGGCGCCCAGGGTCGGCGAGCCGGCGCCCGATTTCGAGATCGAGCAGCTGACCGAGGACGGCAAGCGCAGCGGCGGGACGTTTCGGCTCTCGTCGACCCGCGGCCGGCCGGTCGCCTTGATCCTCGGCTCCTATACGTGACCCCCCTTTCGCCGTCATGCCGTGCGCATGAACGAAATCCACGAGACCTATAAGGAACGGGTCGACTTCTACCTGGTCTATATCCAGGAGGCCCATCCGATCGGCGGCTGGCAGACCTTGTCCAACATGGACGAGGGCAAGCTGTTCGAGCAGCCCGAGACCGCGGACGAACGCGCCGAGGTCGCCGGTGTGTGTGTGCTCGATCTCGGCTTCAAGATGCCGATGCTGCTCGACGCCATGGACAACGAGGTCGACCGAAAATACGCCGCCCTGCCCGAGCGGCTCTATGTGCTGGACAAGGACGGGGCGATCTTCTTCCGCGGAATCATGGGATCGCGCGGCTTCAACGTCGACACCTGGCTCGAGGCGATCGCGGCGCAGGCCGCACTGTAAATGGGGACTGTCCCCATTTTATAAGTGATTGATTTTACTTGATATCGGTTCAGCGGCCGACCGCATAGCCCTGCATGCCGCGCGGGTTGGAGCCGGCCTTGAGGATGCCGTCCGGCTCCCGTGCCACGGCGCACAACCTTCCCTCCGACCACGGCTCGCCGACCTCGAGTTTGTGGCCGCGGCGCTCGAGCTCCTCGACCGTCGCCAAGGGCGTGCGGCCCTCGACCACCACCCGGCCCGGCTGCGCCGCGCGCGGATAGAACGAGCCGACGAAATGCTCGTTGTGGAACGACGGCGCGTCGATCGCCTCCTGCAGGTTCAGGCCGTAGACCGCGTGGCGCAGGAAGAAGTTGAGCTGCCACTGGTCTTGCTGGTCGCCGCCGGGCGAGCCGAACGCCATGTAGGGCTTGCCGTCCCGGAGAGCCATCGACGGCGAGAGCGTGGTGCGCGGCCGCTTGCCGGGCTCGAGGCTCATCGGCTGGCCGTCCTCGAGCCAGAACATCTGGGCCCGCGAGTTGAGCTGGAAGCCGAGTGCGGGGATCGTCGGCGAGCTCTGCAGCCAGCCACCGGACGGCGTGCAGGCGACCATATTGCCTTCGGCGTCGACCACATCGACGTGGCAGGTGTCGCCCGCGACCTGGCCCATGGCGCCCACGGTCGGCTCGCCGATACCGGCGGCGGTCGGCACGCCGGTGCCGGGCTGACCCAGATCGGCGACGCGCGCGATCGCGGCCTGGTAGTCGATCTCGGTGCCGTAGCCCGTGAGGCGGCCATAGCGCAGCTCCATCGAGGCCTCATGGCCGACCAGCTTGCGCCGCTCGTCGTTGTAGGCGTCCGACAGCAGGGTCTCGATCGGCACATCGGCGAAGTCGGGATCGCCGTAGAACGCATCGCGGTCGGCGAAGGCGAGCTTGGCGCATTCGGTGACCGTGTGGACGAACTCGGGCCCGGTCGGGTCCATCGCCCCGAGGTCGAAGCCCTTCAGCAAGGCTAATAGCTGCAACAGCGCCGGTCCCTGCGTCCAGACCCCGCACTTGAGCACCGTGTAGTCGCCGAAATCGTAGGACAGCGGATCGTCGTAGCTCGCCCGCCAACGCGCCATGTCGTCGCCGGTCAGCACCGCCTTGTGGCGCTCGCCCGAGACGTCCATCGCCTCGGTCACGCGGCAGAACTTGTCGATCTCCTCGGCGACGAAGCCCTGGTGCCAGGCGAGACGCACCGCATCGATCTCGGCCTCGCGGTCGCCCTTGGCGGCCTTGGCCTCGTCGATCAGGCGTCGCCAGGTCCGGGCCAGGGGCTTGTTGGCGAACAGCGACCCCGGCTTCGGCAAATCGCCGCCCGGCAGCCACTGCGCCGCCGAGGTCGGCCATTCGGTCTCGAACAACTCCTTCACCGTGGCCAAGGTCTCGACCCAGCGCGCCACCACCGGCACGCCGTTCTCGGCATAGCCGAGGGCGATCTCGATCGCTTCCTCGAAGCTCTTGGTGCCATAGTCGCGTAGCAACAGCATCCAGGCGTCGAAGGCGCCCGGCACCACGGTGGCCAATAGCCCCGTCCCCGGCACCAGGTCGAGCCCCTCGCTTTTGTAATGCTCGATCGTCGCCCCCGCGGGCGCGGTGCCCTGGCCGCAAATCGACTTGGTCTCGCCGGTCTTGGCGCTGTAGACGAGCGCCGGCATATCGCCCGCCGGACCGTTCAAATGGGGCTCGCAGACCTGCAGCATCAGGCCGGCCGCGACCGCGGTGTCGAAGGCATTGCCGCCCTTCTCCATGATCGCCATGCCGGCGGCCGACGCCAGCCAATGGGTCGAGGAGACGACGCCGAAGGTGCCGCGAATTTCCGGGCGGGTCGTGAACATGTGTGCTTACCCTCCAAAATCTGGCGGGACTTTAACCCCTCGATTGGCCTCACACAAATTCACGAAGGCTTGACCTAACGGCGGCGCTGGGCCATGTCTCGCCCGGTCTGAAAGAGGGAGCAACGGACACGATGTCGATACCCTTCGTTAGGGACCTGGAGGTCGAATACGGCGCGGTGACCGAGCTGACGCCGACGATCCGCCGGGTCATCGCCAACAACCCGAGCGCCTTTACCTTCCACGGCACCGGGACCTACATCGTCGGCCGCGGCGAGGTCGCGGTGATCGATCCGGGCCCGCTCGATCATGCCCATATCGCCGCACTGCTCCAGGCTCTGGACGGCGAGACCGTGACCCATATCCTGATTACCCACACCCACAACGACCACTCGCCGGCGGCTGCCCCGCTGAAGGTCGAGACCGGCGCCCCGACCTACGGCTTCGGCCCGCACGGCGGCAACCGCCGCGGCCCCAGGGTCGAGGAAGGCGGCGACTGGAACTTCGAGCCGGACCACGCGATCGGCGACGGCGCGGTGATCGACGGCCCGGGCTGGAGCTTCGAGGCGGTGCACACGCCGGGGCACACCTCGAACCACCTCTGCTTCGCCTTGCGGGGCGAGAACATCCTGTTTAGCGGCGACCATGTGATGGGCTGGTCGACCTCGGTGATAGCACCGCCCGACGGCAACATGGCCGACTACCTAGCGTCGTTGGAAAAACTGCTCGATCGCGACGACAAAGTCTACTGGCCGACCCACGGGCCGGCGATCACCAAGCCACAGCCCTTCGTGCGCGCCTTCCTGGTCCACCGGTCGATGCGCGAGCAACAGATCAAGCGCTGCCTCGAGGACAGCGCCGTTACGATCGAGGACCTGGTCAAGGTGTTGTATGCCAGCGTCGACCCAAGGCTCCGCCTGGCAGCGAGCCGCATGGTATTGGCTCATCTGATCCACATGGTGGGCGACGGCCGTGTTACCTGCGAGGGCGAGCCGGATATCGACTCGATCTATTCGGCGACGGGCTGAGCCGCCGGCTCGGTGAAGGCTCGGATGGCGGGGCCGCGTCGCCGGACCACAAGCCAGACGACCAGGCACAAACCCGCGCCGATCATCAGCGGCAGGTGCAGCCCATAGAAATCGGAAAGCCAGCCCATGGCGAGCGCGCCGAGCGCGGGTGCGGCTCGGAAAACCATGCCGAAGAGCCCGAGGACGCGGCCGCGGTATTCCTCCGCCACGGTTCCCTGGATCATGACTTGGGTTCCGATCGTGCCGACGATCATCGCGAATCCCGTGACCGCCGCCGCCGCCACCGCGATCGGGAACAATCCGGTCGCCATGAGCAGAATGACCCCGGTGCCGAGAATCAGCGAGCTGGTGATCACGATTTCCGTCAAGCCCTCCGTGCGGCCGCGGCCCGCCATCCAGACGCTGCCGATCATGGCGCCGAACCCGGCCGCCGAGGTTAGCCACGCAAGGCCGACGGCACCCCGGTCGAAAACGGCATCGGCGACGGCGGGCAACAGCTCCAGCACCGGTCGAGCGAACAAAGAACTCAAAAACAGCAACAGGATCAGCGGACCGATACCCCGATGCCGCGCGACGTAGCGGAACCCATCGACGATCTGGGCCACGAGACCGTTGCCGTCGGGCACCGAGACGGGCTGGCGCGCCGGCTTGATCAACCATAAGCCGGCGATGATGACGAGTACCGTAACCGCATGGACCGCGAATGCCGGGGCAACGCCATAGGTCGTGACGATGACGCCCGCGATGGCCGGACCGATGAACCGCGCTAAATTGAAATTGATCGAGCTGATCGCAACCGCCGCCGGCATATCCTCGCGACACACGAGACTGGCCACCAGAGCCAGCCGCGCCAGCTGGCCGAGGCCCGCCACAAATCCAAATCCCAGCTCGATGACGAACAACGCCTCGACCCTGGGTTGGCCAAACGCAACCAGGATCCAAAGCGTCGCGGCGAGCACGAAGTTCCCGGCCTGGCACGAAATCAATACGTTGCGGCGATCGAACCGGTCGGCGATGACGCCCGCGAAGGGCGTAATCACGACCGCCGGAAAAAGAAACGCGAAGGCGATCGCGCCGAGCCAGAACCCGGAGTGGGTCAGCTCCCAGGTCAGCCATCCAAGCGCCAGCCAATGAATCCAAACACCGTTCATGAAAAACGCGCTGGCGCTGGTGTAAATGGCGAGATCGCGGCTACCGAGGGCGCGGCGGACGGGACCCAGTCGGGCGAAGCGATCACTCATCTATGGTTTCTCAAGCTTTTTCTAATACTACCACCGGTCAATAGCCATGGGACAAGAAATTAGGCGCCGGTACCCTGTACAAATGTACATATCGCCGTGGCGGCAATCCAATGTAGCCGCACCACGCGACACGGTCGATTGACGCCGACGGTACCGGCCCTGTATGTCGGCGGCTGGGAGGTCGGCCATGGCCGAGGTCATAAGGGTGGATATCTGCGTCATCGGCGCCGGCTCGGGCGGCCTGTCGGTCGCCGCCGGGGCCTCGCTGATGGGCGCGCGTGTCGTCCTGATCGAGCGCGCCAAGATGGGCGGCGACTGCCTCAATTACGGCTGCGTCCCGTCGAAAGCGTTGCTGGCCGCGGCCCACGCGGCCGAGTCCCAGCGCACCAGCGGCCGGTTCGGTATCGCCGCCTACCAGCCCGAGGTCGATTTCACCGCGGTCCGCGATCATGTCCACGGCGTGATCGCCGCGATCGCGCCGCAGGATTCGGTCGAACGGTTCGAGGGACTCGGCGTTCAGGTGATTCAGGCGCCCGCAACCTTCACCGCACGGCGTCAGATCGAGGCCGGCGAGTATCGCATCCGCGCCAAGTATTTCGTCGTCGCCACCGGCTCCTCGCCCGCGGTGCCGCCAGTACCGGGCATCGACTCGGTGCCATATCTTACCAACGAGTCGATTTTCGAGCTCGACCATTGCCCGGAGCACTTGATCGTGCTCGGCGGCGGGCCGATCGGCTGCGAGTTGGCCCAGGCGCACCGCCGCCTCGGCGCCCGGGTCACGGTGCTGGAGATGCTGACCCTGTTGCCGAAGGACGACCCGGAGGCCGCCGACGTGGTGCGCCGCCGGCTCATCGCCGAGGGTATCGAGATACACGAAGGCGCCACGGCACAGGGTATCATCGCGGACGGCGACGGCATTGCCGTCGAGGTCGAGCGCGAGGGCGAGGTCGAACGGATCGTGGGCTCGCATCTGCTGGTCGCGGCCGGAAGGCGGGCCAATGTGGACGGCCTCGGGCTCGAAGCCGCGCGGATACGCTATTCGCCGTCCGGGATCGAGGTCGACCGCCGGCTGCGGACCTCGAACAAACGCGTCTTCGCGATCGGCGACGTCGCCGGATCGCTCCAGTTAACCCACATGGCGGGCTATCACGCCGGCATCGTGATCCGCAACGCGCTGTTCAAGCTGCCGGCCAAGGTGAGCCTCGAGGCGATCCCGTGGGTCACCTACACCGATCCGGAACTCGCCCATGTCGGCATGACCGAGGACCAGGCGCGTGACGCACACGGCGGCGATATGACCGTCTTGCGCTGGCCGTTCGCCGAGAACGACCGCGCCCAGGCGAAGCGCCAAACCGACGGGATGATCAAGGTCGTCGTCGACAAGAAGGGCCGGATCCTCGGCGCCACCATCGCCGGGTCGCACGCGGGCGAGTTGATCCTGCCCTGGGTGCTGGCGATCGAGAACGGCCTCAAGATCGGCGCCATGGCCGGCGCGGTCGCCCCCTACCCGACGCTCAGCGAAGTCTCCAAACGCCTCGCCGGCAGCTACTTCACGCCCAAGCTGTTCAGCGAGCGGACCCGCAAGCTGGTGCGGTTCCTGTTGAAATTCTAGAGCAAATCCCGAGCGAATTGAGTCGATTCGCGACGACGTATTTGCGTCAAACCAAGAACGCGCGCCGGGTCACCCGCCGTGCCGCGACATCTCGTCGATGATGCAATAGACGAAGTCCTGGCAGGTCCAGCCGGGCACGGCGCCGAACGCGGCGGCACCCTCGTTCACGTGGCTGATCACGCCGCTCTCCCAGGTCGAACGCGCGTTGCCGATCCAGGCGCTCATGCAGTCGACCGTGGCGCCGACCAACCCGGTTCGGTCCATCGCGGCGAGCCGGCTGATGCCGGCCTGATCGGCGCCGACCCCGGCGTCGTTGAACACGGCGGCGACCACCGGGTAGCTCAGCGCCACGCCTTCCGCCCGGTTGGCGGCGAGCACGCCCCCGTGCGAGGCGGCGACGACGATCCGCACCTGGTCTTCGGGCTGCAGCAGCGAGATCGAATCGAGGCCCCAGACCTCGGGCTCGCCGGGCTGGGCGCGGATTCGGAAGCGCGCTTCCTCGTAAGGCCGCAGGTCGTCGTCGAATGTGGCGGCGGCACGCATCTTCTCGGCACACGACAGCGCCGGCTCGCCGACCCGGCAGTCGAGCGCCACGGCCGCGTCGTTGACGTAGCTGATCGTCCCGCGCCGCACCATGTCCTCGCCGTCGCCGATCCGGGCCGAGATGTGGGCGATCGTCGCGGCCGGCACGCCGAGTTCGTCGAGATAGGCGAGGCTGCCGATCCCGGCTTGGTCCTTGCCGATCCCGGCGTCGTTGAGAATCACGCCGCGGGCGTGCGCGCGCGCCGCGAGATAGCCCGCGTAAATGCCGCCATGGCTCGCAGCGATCAGCACCGAATTGCGGTGGTCGAGCTTCGGCTTGGTGACCGTGTCGAGGACCCAGATCGGAATGTCGCTGTCGGACGCGTCGCGCTCGCTCATGGGCGGCATCATGCCATGCCCGGCGGTCAGCAATTAGTTCTTTCTTCGTCATCCCGGGCAAGCCCCATTGGGGCGCGACCCGGGACCCATTCCGTCAACCTCGCGAGGCAGCGCGCTTATGCGTTGGACTTCCGGACTAGGTCCCGGCTCTCCCTCGCTTCGCTCGCTCGGCCGGGATGACGGTGAGGAAGTGGCGGAGAGCCTCCGGCTACCCAAAATTCCCGGCGAGCGCGTCGGCCACCGCCGACGGCGTGTCGAGCACCACCACCCCGGCGGCCTCGAGCGCGGCCCGCTTCGAGGCGTGGGTTCCCTTGTCGCCCATGACGATCGCGCCGGCGTGACCCATGCGCTTGCCCGGCGGCGAGGCGGCGCCGGCGATGAAGGCGGCGATCGGCTTGGCCATCGCCTTGGCGTATTCCGCCGCTTCCTCCTCCATGGCGCCGCCGATCTCGCCGACAATGACCACCGCCTCGGTCCCTGTGTCGGCGTCGAGGTCTCGCAGCGCGTCGCGGGTCGTGGTCCCGAGAATCGGGTCGCCGCCGATGCCGATGAAGTGGGATATGCCGTAGCCCGCCTGCACCAGGTTGAGGCAGATCAGGGTACCGAGGCTGCCGCTGCGCGAAATCACGCCGACCGGCCCCGGCTTGAACACGCGCTCGTTGAAGGCCGGCATGAAGCCGACGAAACACTCGCCCGGCGTCACGATGCCGGCGGTGTTGGGACCGATCACCTGGGCCCCGGCCTCGCGCGCGGCGGCGAGGAAATACATCACGTCCTGCACCGGGATGTGCTCGGTCAGGCAGACGATCTTCTTGGCCCCGGATTCGATGGCGTCGAGCGCCGCCGCCTTGACCCCCATCGGCGGGATGAACATCACGGTGGCGTCGAACCCGCCATCGGCCATCGCCTCCACGGCCGAGCCGTAGACCGGAACACCGCAATGCTCGGTCCCCGCCTTCTTCGGATTGACCCCGCCGACGATGCGGGTGCCGTACTCGGCCATGCGCTCGGCCCAGAACGTTCCCTGCTTGCCGGTGATGCCCTGGACGATCACCCGCTCCCTGCCGCGGACGATCATCGGCCCGCCTCCCCGGCGGCTTTCACCGCGGCCTTGACCGCGTCGTCCATCAGGTCGAAGGGCGTGATGCCGAGCCGGTCGATCACCATCTGGACCGCCTCGTCCTCGCCGGTGCCGTGGATGGTGAAGAACACCGGGAGGGTCGGCTTCAGCTCCTCCCAGGCGTTGAGGATGCCTTCGGTCATCACGTCGGTGCGGGCGAAGGCGCCGCAGAAATTGACCAGCAGCGACTTGACGTCGGGATTGGCGAGCACCAGCTCCAAGGCCGGCTTGCCGAGGGTATAGGCCTCGCCGCCGATCTCGAGGAAATTAGCCGGCCGGCCGCCGTAGAAACTGACCACGTCCATGGTCGTCATGGTCAGGCCGGCGCCGTTAGCGAGAATTCCGACATTGCCGTCGAGCTCGATGAAGCGCAGGCCGTATTGGCGCGCCTTGGCCTCGAGCCCGGTCAGGTCTTCGGGCGAACCGCTTCGGGCCAGCTCCTCGCGCCGGGCGGCGCCTGAATCCTCGAGCGTGAACTTGCAGTCGAGCGCCACCAGCTCGCCGCCGTCGGTCACCGCCAGCGGGTTGATCTCGACCAGCTCGGCGTCGTTCTCGGCGTAGACCCGGTAGAGTCTCGCCAGCACCCCGGCGACGTCGCCGGCCCGCCCCCCGAGATCGAGGCCGCTAATGGCCTTTTCGATTTCGTCATTGGCAACACCGACGCGCACGTCGATCGGCAGGCGGACCAGCTTGTCCGGATGGTCGGCCGCGACCTCCTCGATATCCATGCCGCCTTCGGTCGAGAACAACAGTAGCGGACCCTTGCTCGCCGGGTCGTTCATCACCGCGGCGTAGTATTCGTCGGCGATATCGGCCTGGCCCTCGACCAGCAGGCGCTCGACCCTATGGCCGGCGATCTCCATGCCGAGGATCGCGTCGGCCGCCGCCCGGGCCTCGTCCGCCGTCGCCGCGGGTTTGATGCCGCCCGCCTTGCCGCGCTTGCCGGTCGGCACCTGGGCCTTGACGACGCAGGGTCCGATCCGCCCGGCCGCCGCGGCGGCGGCGGCGGCGTCTTCGACCACCTCGCCCTCGGGCACGGCGATGCCGACCGCCGCGAGCAGCGGTTTCGCCGCGTGTTCCTCGAAATTCATCGTGTTATTTTCCGTAGCGCCGCCAGTGGTCGCCGAACAGCTCTTCCTCGGACGGTTTGTCCTCGGGAATCTCGGTCACCAAATGGGTGGTGTTGATGAAGTGCCGCCAGTTGAGGTTCTCCGAGATCGAGTTGCCAGCCCAAGTGCCGCAGCCCATGGATAAGGTAAATTCAAGGCCGTTGGTGAACGACCCGCCGTTGCCGAAGGTGTGCGCCTGGTTGACCAGCACGCGCACCACGTCGAGGTCCTCGGCGAGCTCGCGGGCGTGGTCCGCATCGGCGGTGTGGATACCGACCGAATGGCCGGCGCCCTGGTAACTCAATATCTCCCGCACCTGCTCCTTGGCGGCGGCGAAATCGGCGGCCCGGTAGACGGTCAGAACCAGCGAGAGCTTCTCGCCCGAGAACGGATGGTCGGGCCCGACGCCTTCGTCCTCGACCATGATGAACTTGGCCTTGGCGGCCGCTTCCGGCAGCTTGGCCGCCTGGGCGATCGCCTCGGCGCCGCGCGCGAT
Organism: Alphaproteobacteria bacterium; assembly: GCA_030743445.1. Lineage (GTDB taxonomy): Bacteria > Pseudomonadota > Alphaproteobacteria > UBA8366 > UBA8366 > JASLSL01. The sequence goes on along the minus strand of JASLSL010000316.1, from coordinate 686 downwards.
CAGATGCCGATTGAGCTTGCCCTCGGTCCAGAGCGTCCGCTCGATGCGCTTGCATTCCTCCGCCGTGGCGCGATAGCCGCCGGCGCGCTCCAGCGCCCGGATGCCCTCGTCGTAAACGTCGTCGAGGATGGTCACCGAATTCTCCGACGAGCACGAGGTCGCGTTGTCGAAGATCTTCGAGGCGCAGATCTTCTCGGCCGCGTCGTCGAGATCGGCGGTGGCGTCGACGATCACCGGCACGTTGCCGGCCCCGACGCCGATCGCCGGGGTGCCGCTGGAGTACGCGTCGCGGACGTTGTTCTGGCTGCCCGTGACGACCACGAGATCGACCGCCTTCATCAGCGCCTGGGTCATCTCCTTGGTCACCGGTTTGGGGAGGATCTGCACCAGGTCCGCCGGAAGGCCGATCTTCTCCAGCTCGGCGCGCATGTACTGGACGGTCTTGTTGGTCGTCGCCCAGCCCGAGGGCGAGGGCGCTATGATCACCGCGTTGCGGCCCTTGACCGCCATCATCGCCTTGTTGACCGGAGTCGCCGCCGGATTGGTCGAGGGCGTCACCGCGCCGACCACGCCGACCGGCTTGGCGTATTTGACGATGCCTCTGGCCTTGTCCTCTTCCAGGATGCCGACGGTCTTGGCGCGCAACAGGTCGCGCAGCGCGCCGAAGGTCTTGCGCTGGTTCTTGA
>JASLSL010000315.1 GCA_030743445.1 Alphaproteobacteria bacterium | reverse complement strand
CACGAACGAGGTTTTCGCCGTGGGTCTCGATCGTCGTCCGTAGCACCTCCGGGTTCGTCAGCACGAAGTTGCTCGGCGACAGCGCGTCGACGAATTGGCGGGTGTAGAAGGCCACCTTCTGCGCCGTCTTTTCGTCCAGCCCCTCGACATTTCCGACCAGTGACTGAACCCAACGCGCCGACAGCAAGTAGGACTGCTTGACGAAGTTGAACAGCTCGTTTTCTTCCCAATCTGGGTGGATGAAGCGCCGGTCGCCTTTGTCGGGCAGAATCGCGGATTCGGCCTCCTGGCCCAACATGCGCTGGCCCGTCGATCGCCACAGCTCGATATAATCCTGCCAGAGCGCGAATTGCGCTTCGACAAGGGCTGCGGGATTCATCATCATCTGCCGGGTCATTTCGAGAAAGGCGGACGAGACATTGAGAGGATCGACGTTCCCGATGGGCCCGAGAGCCGCCTGGCGGGCGGCAAAGTCCGCCACCAGGCGCTGGGTGCGCTGGGCGATGTCGGCCATCTCATGGGCCAGTCCGGCGCCGTCAGTCGCCTGCTCTTCTGCGTCCGGTTGATCGTTCATAGGGCGATCCTTTATCATTTCCGTCGCGCGCGGGCGCGAATACCCGTTACAAACGATGACGCGACGCCTTCATAATTCGTTAATTTGCGTGAAGCAACGTGCGATCGAGGGGCGAGATGCGAAGCCGCATAAGAACCGCCACCGGAGAAACGGGGATGACACAAGCCGGTCACGGGCCTAGCCCGTTCTTGAAGACCCAGCAGCCAGGGGCCCGTGCGATTGGCGCGGTCCTCGTGTTCGCCTTCGCGCTCGGCGGTTGCGCCGACATGCCTGATGCGCTCAATCCCGCCGAATGGTTCAAGAGCGTCGAGAGGCTGTTCACCGACGACGACTTCGAAAGCGAAGCCACCGGGACCGAGGGCCGGTTAGCCGCCGAACGCGATCAACCCGCCCCGGGGGCGGACCGACCGTTTCCCGATCTCGCGACGGTGCCCGAAAGGCCGAGCGCGTCGAGCAGCGTGGAGCGCCAAGCGGTCGTCGAGGGCTTGGTCGCGGATCGCGAAAGGGCGCAGTATTCATCCGAGGTGATCCGCCGTCAGGGCGAACCCACCGAGACGCTCCGATCCACAGGATCGGCGGCGGGTGCGCCTCCGCCCCCGCCTCCGATCACGGCATCGCGCCCGTCGGTCGCGGTCGCCGAGGCGCCGTCGCCGGCCGCCGCTCCGCCACCTTCTCGTCGGCCGCCGCGGACGGATTCATCCTCCGCAGCGCCGGGTGGGGTGCAGGAGACCTATCTCGCGCGGCTCGCGCAGCGGCTTCCGAGCGCCGAGGACGTCGCCGCGCCGGCCAACGCGCTCGCGCCCGAGGCCTTGGGCGCGCTCGAGACGGTGGTCGTCTCGTCAACCGGCGTGCAGATCGGTTTCGGCGCCCCGGCTCGGGTTCAACCGCCCCCGTCGTTACCACCGTCCGCGGCGGAGCCGGCGCGGATTGCCGGTGCGTTGCCCGCGGCCACGGCCGGGGTGCGCAAGATCGCAACGATCCAGTTCACTAACGGCTCGGCCAATCTCGGCGATCGCGCGCGACGGGTCTTGCGGCAGGTCTCGCTCCTGTACGGTCAGCAAGGCGGCGGTTCGGTGCGAATCGTGGGCCACGCAAGCAGCCGCACGCGCACCATGGATGCGGTTCGTCACGCGATGGTGAACTTCCAGATATCGGCGGATCGCGCGGAAACGGTGGCGCGGGCGCTCGAGCGGAACGGCGTCTCTCGTGATCGCATGGCGATTCAGGCGAAGTCGGATGCCGAGCCCCTCTATTTCGAGTTCATGCCTTCGGGCGAGGCGGGGAACCGCAGGACCGAGATCTATTTCGTGAATTAAGGCACGACCGTCCGGTCCGCCTTCGCGCGCCTTTCCGCCTGTCCGCCGGGTCGCTGGCTCGGCCGCATTATTGCCGGTAGACTGGCTTCGCTCTTCGGCTGCCCTGGTCCACGATGACAAATGCCCTGAAGGTTGCGGTCGCCGGCTTGGGAACGGTTGGGGCCGGGACGCTCACGCTGCTCGCCCAGCATGCCCGATCGCTCGAACGGCGGACCGGCCGCCCGATCACGGTTGTCGCCGTCTCCGCGCGCGAGCGCTCCAAGGACCGCGGCGTTGCGATCGACGACTTCGCTTGGTACGACGACGCGGTGGCCATGGCGCGCGAGGCGGACGCTGACGTGGTCGTCGAGCTGATCGGCGGTGCCGACGGTATCGCCAAGGAGGTGTGCCGCGCCGCCGTCTCGGCGGGGCGTCACGTCGTTACCGCGAACAAGGCGCTTTTGGCCCACAGCGGGATCGAGCTCGCCCTCGCCGCCGAGGATGCCGGGGTGACGCTGGCATACGAAGCGGCGGTCGCCGGCGGAATCCCGGCGATCAAGGCGTTGCGCGAAGGCCTGGCCGGCAATTGCGTCACGCGCGTGTACGGCATACTGAACGGGACCAGCAACTATGTCCTGACGGCCATGCGCGAGAGCGGACGCGAGTTCGAAGACGTGCTCGGCGAAGCCCAGGACCTCGGTTACGCCGAGGCCGATCCGAGCTTCGATGTGGACGGCATCGACGCTGCCCACAAGCTCGCCATCTTGGCCAGCGTCGCCTTCGGATGCCGGATCGACTTCGACGGTGTTTACGTCGAAGGTATCCGTCGCGTCGCGCCCTTGGATATCCGGTTTGCCGACGAACTCGGCTATCGAATCAAGTTGCTCGGAATCGCGACGCAAACCAAGGACGGCATCGAGCAGCGCGTGCACCCGTGCATGGTGCCGTTGAGCGCTCCCATCGCCAACATTGACGGCGTCTTCAATGCCGTCGTCGCCGACGGCGATTTTATGGATACCTTGATGCAGGAAGGTCGCGGCGCCGGCGCCGGGCCTACCGCGTCCGCTGTGGTTGCCGATCTCGTGGACATTGCCAGGGGGCGGACGACGCCGACTTTCGGGGTGCCGGCGCGTGAACTCGGGGCCCTTACGGCGGCGCCGATGGCGCGCCACCGCGGCGCCTATTACGTCCGTCTGATGGTGGTGGACCGGCCCGGCGTCTTCGCGGACGTGGCGGCGGCGCTCCGCGACAACGAGATTTCCATGGAAGCGGTCTTGCAGCGCGCGCGGGCCCCGGAAGAGACCGTTCCCGTTGTTTTGACGACCCATGAGACCGACGAGGCGGCGATGATGCGCGCCGTCGAGGCGATCGAACGCATGGACACGGTGGCGGAATCCCCGCGACTGATCCGCATCGAGCCCCTGTGAACACGCCCCGGCCCCGGCGAGCGAGCGAGCGAGGAAGCATTGGCTGAACCGACGACCGTCGACCGAAACCTCGCCATGGAGGCGGTCCGAATCACCGAGGCGACGGCGATCGCCGCGGCCCGCTTCATGGGGCGCGGCGACGAAGAGGCGGCGGATCGCGCGGCGGCCCGGGCCATGCACGAGGCGCTTTCTCGGCTCGCGATCGACGGTACCATCGTCATCGGTCACGCGGGCGGTGCCGAGGACGAGCACTTGTTCGTCGGCGAGCGGATCGGCCAAGGCGCCGGACCCGAAGTCGCCGTCGCCCTGCTGCCGCTCGAGGGCCCGACGATCATCGCCAAGGGCGAACCCAACGGGCTTTCGGTGATTGCGATGGCGGAAAACGGCGGATTCCTCCAGATCCCATCGCGCTACATGGAGAAATTGGCGGTGGGCCCGGGCCTGCCCGAGAACGTGGTCGATCTCGACGCCGAGCCGGCCGAGAATCTCACCAGCTTGGCGCGCGCGACAGGCGCCGCAATCAGCGATTTGGTGGTCTGCATCCTCGACCGGCCGC
>JASLSL010000314.1 GCA_030743445.1 Alphaproteobacteria bacterium | reverse complement strand
GGCTTGGCCGCGTCGGGACGCGCCGGCGGCGTGATCGTGGGTTTCCTGGTCTCGGCCGCCTTGGTCTTCGGCGGTGTTTGGGGCAACCGCTTTACCGACCTTTCGATGGTTTCGTCGAGCGTCGGCTTGGCTTTCGCCACCTCCGCCACCGCTTCGATCTTTTCCACCGCGCCCTCGCGCAGGCCGATGATCTTCTCGGTCGTCACCTCATTGAGGCCGAGCCAGCGGAATGCGCCCGCGTCGTCGCCGGTGACGAGATAGAGGATCGCCGCTGCAACGACGAGGTTGAACAATAGAAACCGCATGTCGACTCTCCTTGGGTTCGGGTTTCAGAGGATCTGGGGCGCGATCGCGTGGGCCCGCACCGCGTGACGCTCGCGCGATCGACTGTAGGCGACCAGCAGGACGGCACGCAGCACCGCCGAAACCGGCAGGCCGACCACCGTCGTCATGAACGCCATGCTGAAATGCTGGGTCAGGCCGCGGATCACGCCCTGGATCGTGTCGGGGGTAAGGACCTGCTCCGAAAGGCTGCTGATGCCGAGGCTGATGCCGAGCAGCGTGTAGGTCAGCGCTAGCGTGGCGATACCGTTCGCGGCCTGGACCCCGGCCTCGAACCAGGTCCGGTGCCCGGGATCGGCCGGGCCGTTGGTCGTGACCTGGACGAAGCTCAGCAGCGAGACATAGGCGAGTGCGGCGAACATTACCAGAAACAGCGCCCCGAAAATATGCGAGACCCAGTCGACGATGTCCGCGACCTGCATCGAGGTCGCCGTCGCGACCAGCGCCAAGACGATCACGCTGACGCCGAGGAAACCGCTAAGGGCCCTCGACCCGGCGCCGATCGTCTTGGCCCAGAGGGGTAGCGCGGAGGCGCGCATGCCTAGCGCCTCCGGCGGGTCGAGACCATCAACGACTTCGACGTCAGGTTCAGCTGCTCGAACCAATGGTCGGTGACCGTCAGGCTCTTCTCGGTAGCACTGTGGACCAGGAAAGTCAGGTCGTAGTTGGCGAAGGCGCGCTTGATCGCCGGCGTGTTGCGGCCGTTCAGCGACTTGTCGCGCAGCACGATGCGCTCCAAATCGACCAGACGTCGCTTGGAGGTGTCGACCTTCTTGTGCCGCTCCTGTTGCGACATGTTCGGGTCGAACATGGCCTGGAGCATGATCGAACGCTCGCGTTCCATGTTCTCGACGCTGCCCGCGACGGCGATCGGCGCCAGGGCCGGAACCGCCAGAAGGGCCAGTACCGGAACGAGTTTCAATTTGGATTTCATGTTTCCGTCTCCTATTCGGGACACATTGGGGATACGGGGGGGTGTCCTAGTTGATGAACAGATCGACCGCCGCGGCGACGTCGGCCGACGGCAGGTCGTCGTCGATCGGTTGCTCCTCGGCGATCTCTTCCGAGAGCCCCAGGGCATCGAGCGCCACCACCTTGGCCATCAGGCCAACGATCTCGTTTTCCTGTTGCAGGATCTGCAGGTCGGCCTCGGCGTCGACCAGGAGCCGGCGCACGAAGCCCGGCTTGTCCTTGGCGTCGCCGGCGATGTCGAGCTTGCCCTTCATCGGGTGGATCTCGATCCGCGCCATCAGCGCATTGATCGCCGCCATGTTCTTGCCGTATTCGCGCGCGTACTTCGAGTTCGAGGTCACGCTGGTGGCGAACAGGTCGGTGTCGATTCGCTCGGAGGTACGGGCGAGCCGGACTCGCGCTTCGGCTTGGCGCTGCACGAGCGTCGCGTGCCCGGGCGTCTTGGCCGCGGACGCGCGCTCGAGCTTGCCGAGCAGGCGCTGATAGACCCGGATGCGGGTCTTGAGGTGCTTGCCCCGCATCTTGTGCTGTCCCTGGATGAGCATCAGGTATTCCTTCTTCTCGGCCAGGAACTGGTGCTTGAGCTCGACCTTGATCTCGCCGTCCGCCTGGTCGATCGCGTGCTGCAGGTCCTTCAGAGTCTGCACCTTGAGCGTGATCTCGGCCTCGGCGTCGCGCAGGGCCTCGGCCAAGGGCGAGCGTGAGAAGTCCTTGTCGAGCGCCTTCTTGAGGCTCGAGCTTGGCAACTTGACCAGCCGTTCGGTCACGGTGGGTCGCCACGCGGCGTCGTTGCTGACGGCGGCATGGGCCGGCGAGGCCGCAAACCCGCCGAGCGCGGTCGCGGCCAGCAGGCCGGCGATGAACACGCCACGCAGGGTGCCGCCGACGGATTTCAGTTGGTTTGAATGACGCATGATCAATCTCCTTTTCATCCCGGACCGGACCTAGTTGCGCTTCCAGAAGCGGACGCGCTCGAGCTCCGAACCGAGATCCCGGCTCACGTTGAGCATCGAGATGTCGTAGGAGTTCGGTACCGGCCGGCGGCCGGTCAGCAAGTCCATGGTGTCGATGAAGGAGGCGCCGTTGGGCAAGTAGAGGTCGTAGTCGGCGAAGGCCTGCTCGAACTTGCCGAGATTGGCCTGCGCCTTGGCGAGGTCGCCGCCCTTGACGTAGTCGATGATACCGACGGCGTAGGCGCGCATGCGCTCCTCCTGCGCCACGCCGGCCACATCGGTGCCGAGCTCGGCCTCGCACTTCTCCAACAGCCGGGCGGCCCGCAAATAGGCGCCGGGGCTGCCCTTGGCGCGGGCTTCCGCATCGACCTTCATGGCGTCGTCGACACAGACCCGATAGGTCTGCATCGTCGAGATTTCCTGGAACCGCGCCTCGCGAAAGCCGATGCCCTCGCCAGGTGCCGGTGAATCGGTGACGCAGGCGGACAACAACAACGCGCCCACGAGCGCGCCGACGGGACCCGCGATGCGGGCGGCCTTGCGGCGCAAACGACGATGTTCGGTCATAGCTTGACTCCTCTGGTAGCTATCCAAAGGAGGCTATGAAAGGACGTGGGGGATTATTTCCGTGAAAGTCGGCGAATCGCCGAAATAGCGACGCCTACCGCCCGACCCGGTAAGTCGCGCGCACCACGGTCACGCCGCGGGCGTTGAGCCGCGCGACCAGGTCGTACCAGGCGCGGCCTTCCGCGGCGGCGCCCGCCGCCGGGATCGAGCGGCCGAGCCAGCCCTCGGCGCCATCCAAAGGATGCCTGGCGGCGATCACCACGAGGCGCGCATTGAGTGCGGCCGGTAGGCGCCGCGGCAGGTCGATCTCCCATTTCAACGACCGGCTGTTGGGGCCGAGCACGATCGCGTCGTCGGGCGCCCCGCCGCCCCCGCCCATGCGGCGCTCGAACCGGCCCCAGAGGTAGACGTCGTCGCTGCCGGCCTCGGCCGCGATCTCCAAGCCGCAGAGCCCCTCGAAGGCGCCGGTCTCGAACACCTCGGGCGCGCTCTTCGCCACCAAATGCGCCTCCGCCTTGGCCGAACCGAAGCGCACGGCGGCGCAACTGCCGCGGCCCGGAGCGCGGAATTCGCGAACCTGGATTTCGACCGACCCGTCGGCCGGGCGGGTATAGCGGAGCCAGGTTTCGAACAGCCGGGCCTTGAAGCCGGGAAGGCCGCCCTCTCGCGCGGCCTCGTTCAATGCCTTGTCGAGGTCGCCGATCCGGCCGGCCTCGCCAAGCGCCCGCCAGTCCGAAAACGCCGCCGAGGCGGCGATGCCCACGACCAGCACCGCGGCCGCCAGACCGGCGGCGACGAGGGCGAGCGTGCGCGTTCGCGGCGCGGTCGGGGCCTCGACCCCCGGCACCACGGCGATCGGGTGGGCCGCCTCCTCCGCTGGCGGGTCGAGCTCCAATTCCCGAAATAATTCCTCCACCGTCCCGACCGGCAGGACCCGGCACACGCCGGGCCCGAGACGGCGCGCCGCGAGCCACTCCTCGTCGATCTCGTCGCGATTGCCAGCCGGGATCGCGATCGTCACCCGGGCCCCGCCGCGGGCCATCGCCGCGACGACGCCGGAGAGCCGCTCGAGCTTGACCGCGAGATGGTCGATCGGCAGGACGTTGAGGTCGCGGTCGACCTCGCCGGTCGCGACCAGGATCGCGCCGGGCGACGGATCGTCGCCGGCCGCGAGGCGCCTTGCCGCGAACAGCCCGTGCGCCGCGAACATGCCGAGCTGCCAGCTATAGCCGTCCTCGACCGTCGCCGAGATGTCGGCGCGATAGGCGGCGTGGCCGAAATAGCGCTGCACCACACCGGTCGGCACTCGCACGAAGGCATCGTAGGCGGCGCTGATCGGCAACGGCATGGCCTTGCCGCCGAGACAGACGACCGAGTTGACCTCCGGGTCTTCCTCGGTGATGCGTTGGATCTCGACCGGCCCGGTCGTCGCGGCAATGAAGACGCGGACGGAACTCACCGGAGAAACACCTCCGTGTCGATGTCGCGCAGGCCCTGCACCAAGTCGGAGTCGGCCTCGAGCAGGAGTTGGATGCGGCCGTCCTGCGCTTCGGGCAGGGCGATCTTGCGCACCGTCTGGTCGGCGCCGCAGACGAACAGGCTGCCGGGCGCCGGCGCCGAGGTGTCCGCGAGCTCGATGATCACGTAAATCTGCGCCGCGTCGGCCTTGGAATCGCGGAAGGTGATGCGGCAGCCCTCGGCCTCGCGGGCCGAGAGGGCGCCGCTGCTGGCCGCCGCCGCCTGGGGCAGGTGGATCGAGGCGGTGGTGCGCAACAGGGCCGCGAAATCGCCGCGCAGCCGTTCGTCCTCGTCGAGCGCCAAGAGCAGTTCGGCGCGCGGCGCATGGGCCGGCTCCGTGGCATAGGCGTATAGCTCGGCGAACCCGATCGCCGCGCGACATCCGGCCGGGCCGGTCAAACGCCCGGCCAGCGCGGCCGCGTCCAATGTCTGTCTGACAAAATCGAATTCGCCCGGACCTTGTCCGGACTGCCCCTTAGCCATCGGCTCCTCCGTAGAGAATGCGAAAATGTTGATGGAATATACTGGTGTCCCGGTCGAAATGGTCGGGCCAGTCGATCCGCCCCGCGCCGTCGACGAAGTCCGAGAGCTCCTTGTGCAGCGCCAACAGGGCGCTCGCACCGTCGACATAGCCGTCGAGGATATCGTCGTCGCCGAGGTCGTCCTCGGAAAATCCCTGGCGCGCGTTGCCCCGGAACGCCTTGCGGGCCTCGCCCATGAGTTTGCCGAGCGGCCCCGTCTTGCGGCCGGTTTCGGCCAAACCGTCGAAGAATCGGTCGACGGCGGAGGTCGCGTGCAGCAAGACCACGTTGTCGTCTTCCCATTCCGGCTCGTCCGAGTCCTTGAGTCCGGCGAGGTCGATGTCGGGGCGGAGCGCCAGAACCAGGTCGATGGTCTCGGCCCGCCGCCCGTGCGCCAATCCATAGAACACCGCGAGCAAGGTCGTCTCGACCCGCCCCAGTAGGTCGCCGTAAGACTTGAGTTGCCGGTTGTAATCGGCTTCCGGCGCGCCGTCGATCAACCCGTCGTCGAGTCCGCCATGACGCAGCGCGTTGGTGATCCTGTTTTGCGCCTTGCCGAACACCGCGTTGCGCAGGACCGAGTGGGCCAGTGCGGGGGCGACCCCGGGCCCGAGCGCCACGTCGCCGGCCAGGCCGGCCTCGCGGCCGTTGAGGAACTTGATCTCGTCCAAGGGCGATTCGGCCAGGCGCTGCAGCGGCTCGACCGCCTCCTCCATCGCCGCCACCGCCTCCTCGATGGCGGCCGGGTCGATCTCGCCGGCCTCGCGGTCGGCGCCGATGCTCCGGGCGCCGGTCATCTGGTAGCGCTCGAAGGCGTATTGCAGCACCCGGCGCAACTGCACCGCCGCCTCGAACACGCCCTGGTAGGTCTTGAAGTCGCCGCGCTCGTCGGCCTCGGCCGAATAGCCGAGCCAGAATTCGAGGATTCCCGGGTCGTCGACAAGATCCGGGCCCGACCCGGTCCCCCGCGCGCCGAGGAAATCGAGCAGTTCGTGGGTCTTGCGCTGCGTGTGGGCGGTCGGCAAATGATCCTTCAGGTAGTCGTAAAGCTGCCGCGAGATCGCGTTGGCGGTCTCGGTGATCGAGGCGCGCGACGGCACCCCGCCCAACAGCGGGCGGACCTGCTCGTCCAGCACTTCGTAGCCCAACGCGGTCATCAGAAACTCCACCATCGCCGAAAGGAACGGCATCCGGCCGTAAGTGACGGTAAACGTGTCGTCGCCCGTGACCACGGTGACGCCGGCGCCGTCCGCGGCGATCCCGTCCGGCAACGGTTCGGCCGCCTGGAGGTAGGCGCGGAAGGCGCTCGCCCGCGCCGCGCCGCTGTCCCAGAAGAAACTCTCGAACCGGCCGCCGATGCGATCGCACGCGGACGCCGCGACCAGCATGTAGCAGAGCTCGACCAGGGCCGTGCCGTAGCTGCGGCAGGCGATCGACCTCGCCAGCTCGTGGCAGGTCTTGCGGGAGAACTTGGGCAAATCATTGATCGTCGTCTCCTGAACAGCTTGAAAGACGGCGATCAGTTCGCCGCTCTTGCCCTCCTCGATGAGTAGCTCCTCTGCCGAGACGACGTCCAATTCCGCCAATCCCCCGAAGTTAGCGCGGCGCGATACTGGCGCCGCATCTTCATCACCTTGCGCACATAACCCCTGGTCGCAGGAATGATGCGCGCCCTGGGCGGCCTGCCGACCGCCGAACCGCCATTATAATGAGACAGCGCCAAGTCCACACGCCCGCCGTACTGGCGGATCAAACGGCCGAGGAAATGCAACCCTAAGCGTATATTTATACGGGCATCCCACAGCAGGTCCGGATGGATGCCGTATTCCTCGCGCGAGGTCTTGGGCATGATCTGCATGACGCCGCGCGCGCCCTTGTGGCTTTCCGCCCTGGCGTCGAAATAGGATTCGACGTGGGCGACGGCTAGACCGAGGGGCACCGAGACGCCGAGCCTGCGGGCCTCCCGGCGGATCATCTGCTTGATCGCGTCGCGGTCATGGGCGACGCCGGACCGCAGCCTGGCGTCCGCCGGCCCGCCGAGCAAGGCCACGGCAACCCCCGCGACGCCGGTCGCCAAGAGTGCGCGGCGCGACAGCTTGGACAGGCGGCTCACCGCCGATCCTCCCAACGCCGGCGGCGGCGCGGCATATTGTCTGGAATCCGCCCACTGCTGAAGTCGTCGAGCCAACGGCGCGCGGCGCGGCGACGGGCCTCGATGTCGCCGTGGAGGTCGTGATCCCGGTCGCGCCAGGCGTAGCGGTCGTGACGGCGATTATAGCGCCGATAGTAGCGCCGCGGCTTCGGGCGACGCGGGGGCTCCAGATCGTCGGGATCGTCGTCGTCGCGATTGAAGGTGTAGCGGCCGTCATCGGCGACCCGCAGCACCTCGCGGCGGCGGCGCTCGACGTCGTTCTGCGCGGTGATCTCCTCGGCGTAGCGGCGCTCCCAGCGCAACACGTCGCCGACATAGCGCGGCACCGGATTGCGGGTCCGGCCACGGCCGTCGCCATGCTTCGAGCCGACCGCATAGCGCGCCAGCGCGGCGCCCCACTCGTGGTCGGCGGCGCGGATCAAATCCTCGAGAATTTTGAGCCCGAGCCGCACGTTCGCCCGCGCGTCCCACAGCTCGTCGGGATCGACGTCGTAATCCTGTTCGGCCATGTCGGGCATGATCTGCATGACGCCCCTGGCCCCGGTCGGGCTTTCGTAATCGTCGCGGAAATTGCTCTCCACATGCGCCACGGCAAGCGCCAGCGAGGGCGCCACGATGGTGCGGTCCGCCTCCTCGACGATGATGTCCTTGACTTGGCCCCGGGACGCCGCCCCGGCCGGGTTGCCGGCGGCGATCGCGCCGAGGAACAGCGCGACGCCGAAAATCGCGGCGGGCAGTACTTTTTCGATTGCCATAGTCATATCCGTTCTCCTTGTCACCGGGCGTTGCCGACGCGCTCGAGCCACTTCTCGTCGAGCACCGAGACGACCAGGTTTCGGGTGTTGATCCGGGCGCGCGCGGTGAGCGCCTCCGCCATGCTGAGCCCCGGGTCGAGAGCGAGAATGACCCGGCCGGAAAACGTCATCGCGGCCGGGTCGAGGGGCTCGAGGTTGCGGTCGAGGAATGCGCCGCCGTGGTAGATCACGAGCGTGTCCTCGACGCTGGGGCGGAGCCTTGCCGCGGCCTCGGTCTCGGGCGTGGAAGGCGCCAGTGCGGCCGCCACCGCCGAAACCTTATCGGGCTTCGCCGCGGCGGCGAAGTCGCCGGCGCCCATCGAGACCATGGCCAGAACCATGATGCTGAAAAACGCCATGGCGAGCGCCAATGCGACTTCGGTCATCGCGTTGCCGTAATGCGCCTCGCCCATGGAATGTCCTCCGTCCGATCCGTTCACGGGGACTATGGAAAGGCGTGGGCGATTATTCGGGGGGAATGGGTTGGATGGCCGGCTGCGAATCGCTTGCAGCATATCCCGCGGCGATGCCGCCAAGCCCAGGCGGCCGCAGGATCGATCGAGTTCCCGGGTCAGTCGAGCTCGCGCACCAGGCGAATGCCGCAATGCAAGAAGGCCTGGACGCCCCAAAACACCTTGATGCGGGTCGCCGACATCATGAAGTTCGGGTTGCAGCACCACGATCCGCTGCGCATGACGTGATTGGCGCACTCGCCGGGTGGGCGGTTCTCGTCCTCGTAGAAGCCGCCGCTGTCCGGAATAGTGGTGACCCCAGCGGGATTTGAACCCGCGTTGCCGGCGTGAAAGG
>JASLSL010000313.1 GCA_030743445.1 Alphaproteobacteria bacterium | reverse complement strand
TCGCGCGACCTCGGGCTAACCTATGCCGAAGCGGGCATATTCGTCTCGATCCTCCATGTCTCCTCGGTGATTGCCAATTTCGGCAGCGGATTGGCGGTCGATCTGACCGGCCGTCGGGTTCTGTTCCAGGGACTATCGCTGGTGATCGGCGCCCTAGCGCTTTTCGCCTTTGGGTTCACCAAGGCATATCTCGTGCTCTGCGCGATGATCGCGTTGATCGGCGGCAGCAATAATCTATGGCATCCGCCGGCGATCTCGTATCTGTCCTCCGTCTTCCCCGATAACAGAGGCTATGTGTTGTCGATCCACGCGACCGGGGCGAGCCTCGGCGATGCGGTGGCGCCGCTCGCGGCGGGGGCGCTGCTGGCCTGGATCGGATGGCAGGGGGTGGCGATCGTGAACGCGGTGCCGGTTTTCCTCTTCACTTTGGTGCTGCTTGTCTGGCTGATGCCGAAGGACAAGGTGCAGAAATTCGGCGACGTGGATCGGGCGCGTGGCATGGGCGTGCGCGAATACTTGGCCGGCCTTGGCGCCATCATGCGGGACAAGGCGGTGCTCGGCTTGTCGCTCGCCGCCGGTGTCCGCACCATGGCCCAGAGCGGCATCCTGATGTTCCTGCCGCTCTACCTTGCCGACGTGCTCGGGGTCGAACCGATGGTGCTGGGGACGGCTGTCATGGCGCTCCATCTCGGTGGCATGGTTGCGGGGCCGGTCGCCGGGGTGTTGTCCGACCGCATCGGCCGCAAGCCGATCGTCACCGCGGGGCTTGCGGCGACGACGATCGTCATCGTTGGCGCCACGTTTGTCACCAATGCCGTTGCCTACGTCGCCTGTATCACCCTGATGGGGCTCACGCTCTATGCGGTTCGGCCGGTTTTCCACAGTTGGTTGATGGACATGGTGCCGGCCGAGATGGGCGGGTCGGCGGCGAGCGTCATGTTCGGCATCCAAGCGGTGCTCGCCAGCCTGACGCCGCTGATCGGCGGCGTCATCGCCGATACGTGGGGGTTGATCGAAGTATTCTACTTCCTCGCGGCGCTGATGCTGTTGGCCAATCTGATCGTCGTCTTGTTGCCGCGTGTCGAGGAGCCAACCGAGGAAGAAGGCGCGGGCTCGGGTTAGCGGCATTCAGCCCTGGATTTCCGCTTCGCGATAGCCCTGCACGTACAACAGCGCCGTCAGATCCGCGTGGTCGATGCGGGCGCTAGCGCTGGCGGCGACGACCGGCTTGGCATGGTAGGCGACGCCGAGACCGGCCACCTGGAGCATGTCCAGATCATTGGCGCCGTCGCCGATGGCGAGGGTTTCGGCCGCCGGGATTCCTCGCTCCTCGACAATGCGCAGTAGTGCTTCGCGCTTGGCGTCTCGCCCCAGGATCGGCTCCATGACACTGCCTGTGAGCCGGCCTTCCTTGAGTTCTAACCGGTTCGATTGGGCCTCATCGAAGTCGAGCAAGTCGCAAATGTAGTCGGCGAAATAGCTGAACCCGCCCGAGACGAGCACCGAGACCCCGCCATTGGCGCGCATGGTGGCGACCAGCTCGGCCGCTCCCGGCATGACGCGAATGCGGTCCTTGGCCCGCGCCAGGGCGGCTAGGTCGAGTCCGGCGAGCATGCCGACGCGTTCCTTGATCGCCGCCTCGAAGTCGAGTTCGCCGGCCATCGCACGGGCGGTGATGGCGGCGATGTCGTCCCTGAGATTCAGTTCGTCCGCCAGCTCATCGAGCATCTCGTTCTCGATGATGGTGGATTCCATGTCGGCGACGAGCAGCCGCTTGCGCCGGCCGGCGGCCGGTTGCGCGACGATATCGACGGGTGTTTCCGCCAATGCCTGACGAACCAAGTCGTCCGCGTCCTCCACGCCGACCGCGCAGGCAACATCGCAGGCGGTGTCAGTGGCGAGCCAGTCCGGGGTGCCGCCGATGGCATTCGCGGCGGCGTCGGCCAAATCCCCGGTTAGGACGCCAGGCGCGGCGATGAGGGTCACTATGGTGTCCATTGTGCCCCAACCTGTATCCTGCCGCGCCATGAGCGGCAACGGACAATCCCCAGTCTTGATCGTCGTCGGACCGACGGCGAGCGGCAAGTCGGCGTTGGCGGCGGATGTCGGCGAAGCGTTCGACGGGGTGATCATCAACGCCGACAGCATGCAGGTTTATGCCGAGCTGCCGGTGCTGACCGCCCAGCCGACCGTAGCGGAAACGAATCGGGCGCCGCACCGGCTCTATGGCACCCTCTCGGTCGCCGAACCGTGTTCTGCCGGCCGCTGGCGCGATATGGCGGTCGCCGAGATCGAAGTCGCGCAAACGGCGGGCAAGCTACCGATCCTTTGCGGCGGCACCGGGCTCTACATCAAGGCCTTGATGGAGGGACTGTCGCCGATTCCCGATATTCCGGCGGCGGTGCGTGACGATGTGCGACGGCGACTCGCGGCCGAGGGGGCCGAGGCGCTTCATGCGCTGCTCGTCGAGCGCGATCCCGTGACGGCGGCACGGCTAAACCCGACCGACAGCCAGCGGGTCGCCCGCGCCCTGGAAGTCCTGGAGGGGACCGGCCGTTCACTGGGTCAATGGCAAGAGGAGACGGGGGAAGGGCCGCCGGCCGATCTTTGCTTCACGATCATCCTGCTGATGCCGCCGCGGGACGCGCTCTATGCCGACATCGACGCACGTCTTGCGACCATGTCGGAGGAAGGCGCGCTCGAGGAAGTGGCGGCGATGCATGCGATGGACCTCGATCCCAAATGCCCGGCGCTCAAGGCGGTCGGTGTGCCCGAACTCCTGCGATATTTGCTTGGTGACAGTGACCTCGACGCGGCGCTCGCCGCCGCGCAACAGGCGACGAGGCGATTTGCCAAGCGACAGATGACATGGTTTCGGAATCAGATCATTGCTAATTTGACCATAAATGTGAAATATTCGGTAAGTTTAAGACCGAAAACCTTTTCATTTATTCGCGAAAATGTGTTGACCCTGCTCGGCTGAATCCCTATTGTCCGGCCCCGCGCGGGCCCTTGTGGCCGGCGCGAACGAACTTGAAACCGCGCGGGCCCCAGCGGTCCGTGCTCAATACCTTGGCAACGCCAATAACCGGATCAAATTAAAGAATTGGACAGCGTTGCAATCGTCCGATCGTAAGCGGAGCACGAGTCATGGCAAGGAACGCCTCGTTGAACGGCGCGCAAGTGGTGATCAAAGCCCTGGTGGAGCAGGGGGTCGAGGTCGTCTTCGGGTATCCCGGCGGCGCCGTCCTGCCGCTTTACGACGCGCTGTTCAAGCAGAACGCGTTGCGCCATGTCCTGGTGCGCCACGAGCAGGGTGCGGTCCATGCGGCCGAGGGCTATGCGCGCTCGACCGGCAAGGTCGGCGTCGTCCTGGTGACCTCGGGCCCCGGTGCCACCAATTCGGTCACCGGCCTGACCGACGCCTTGATGGATTCGATTCCCATCGTGTGCCTGACCGGCCAGGTGCCGACACACCTGATCGGCAACGATGCATTTCAGGAATGCGACACCACCGGCATCACCCGGCCGTGCACCAAGCACAACTATCTGGTCAAGGACGCGAATAGGTTGGCCCAAATGATCCACGAGGCGTTCTACGTGGCGCGCAGTGGGCGTCCCGGTCCGGTCGTGGTCGATTTGCCGAAGGACGTGCAGTTCGCGGACTGCCCCTATGTCGGGGCGGACGACGTGACCCATAAGACCTATAAACCGCAGCTCAGGGCCGACGATGCGGCGATCGAGGCGTCGATCGCGCTGCTGTGGAACGCGAAGCGGCCGATCTTCTATGGTGGCGGCGGGATCATCAATTCGGGTCCAAAGGCGTGCAAGCTCTACACCGACTTTGTTCGCATGACGGGCTATCCGACGACCTTGACCCTGATGGGTCTCGGCGCGTTTCCGGGCTCCGATCCCCAATTCACCGGCATGCTCGGGATGCACGGGACCTACGAATCCAATATGGCGATGCACCATTGCGATGTGCTGGTCTCGGTCGGCGCGCGCTTCGACGATCGCATTACCGGGCGGCTCGACGCCTTCGCGCCCCATGCCAAGAAGATCCATATCGACATCGACCCGTCGTCGATCAACAAGAACGTTCCAGTCGACGTACCCGTCGTCGGCGACGTCGGCAAGGTCATGCAGCAGATGACCAAGGCCTGGAAGGCCCGCACCAAGCGCCGCGCCAACGGTAAGGCGCTCGACCGGTGGTGGAAGCACATCGATGTGTGGCGGGGGCGCGATTGCCTCGCCTACCGGCGCGACGACAAGGTCATTCTGCCGCAATATGCGATCGAACGGCTCTACGCGCTGACCAAGG